>JALVRY010000429.1 GCA_027024625.1 Thiotrichaceae bacterium | reverse complement strand
AGTTGAAGCCGCTGTTGAAGAAACAGAAAGCATGATCCCATTGCCTAAAGAATATGTACAACTAAAAAGCCCACTGAAACGAGTAAACAAGAACCTATCTCGTATCCTGTTAGAAGGCTTAAAATACGATGGTCCAGAGCAAAAACAGTTTAATAAGGAAATGCTTGAATTGAAGAAGAATCTGGATACTTATTTTGAAATGATGGTGGATATGGAAGCCTGATTGATTTAATTGTTATTTAGTAATAATAATTAACCACATGTATTCAGCTTACGAAATAATGTATAGCGATCTTTTGAAAATACTCATATAATATATGAAAACATATATGAGATTCATTGCTATGCAACAAATAGGTATTTCAGACATCCAAAGAAATCTTCATAGATTAAAAGACTTTGATATTGTAGAAATTGTAGACAAAAAAAGGGGTAAGGTTCGAGGTTACTTTCTTGATCAACAGTATGCTCAGGCTATTCAGGGGCTTATCGAACAGAAAAAACAAAGCAAAGCTAAGGCAGAAAAGTTGGCTGGCTCATTAAGTGCTTATGCCAACCTGTCATTACTAGAGCAAGAATCTGATGCTTGGCAAAAACATATCAAGAAGCAATGTCAGTAATGATTATATTGGATGCTAACTATATTCTGCGTTACTTATTGGCAGATAATGAAGAGATGTATATTGCCGCAAAGAATACCATCCAAAATGACGATTGTTTGCTTGTTAATGAAGTTATTGCCGAGGTGGTTTATGTATTACTAGGTGTTTATGAGGTTCCAAAAGCTGAGATAGCAGAGAAGCTAACCGACCTCATTATGCTGGACAATTTTGTTCTGCATGAGGATAAGCACTATATGATCAAAGCACTTCAGATTTATCAATCAAAAAATCTTGATTTCGTAGATTGTTGTTTATGTGCTTTGCATGAAAAATACAAAGTTAAAACCTTTGATAAAAAACTAATAAAGTGTCTAAATTCGTAGTATCCAGAGGCTACGAAACTGTATAGATAGTGATATGGTGCATAAAATCAGTTGTATAATACGGAATGTATTTTAATATTTCATAACGACAACCTAAGGATTTACTATGCTCACTTTCACAGAAGCAATGGCATTTCGTCATGCATGTAAGCAATTCGACCCTGATAAAAAGATTCCAGATAACGATTTTGAACAGATTTTAGAATTTGGACGATTATCTCCCTCATCCTTCGGAATGGAGCAATGGCGATTTGTTGTCGTAAAAACACCAGAAAGACGCAAGCAACTAAAAGCAGCTTGTTGGGGGCAAGCGCAAATAACAGATAGTAGTCATGTCGTGGTAATCTTAGCAAAAACATCTGCTGTTAAACCCAATACATCTTATGTAAACAAGCTATTCCAGCGTCGAAACTTACCCGATGAAGCTTTGAAACTCTATTTAGAAAAATATGAAAATCACCACAAAGTAGAAATTGATCCCATAATGAGCACCTATGCTTGGAGTGCCAGGCAATGCTATATCGCACTAGCCAATATGATGACAGGAGCCGCCGCAATGGGAATTGACTCTTGCCCCATTGAAGGTTTCTCTAAAGCTCAGGTGGAAAAAGTGCTTTCTATTGATACAAGTGAACATGAAGTTGCAGTACTGGTGACATTTGGCTATCGAGCAGGTGAACAGACAGCAAGGTATCGCCAAAAATTAGATGATCTTGTTGAGTATTGTTAGTAACTTAGTAACACAAAATGATGGTGTGTTTCATAGAAAGCTAATAATTTCTGGATTCAAAATTAATAGAAATGCCCTATATTCACTAATATGACTCATATCTCCAAGTTACGTGCTATTTTCGCAACGCTATCAAATAAGTATAATTTATTGGTATTTATTTCGTGGTTTATCGTTCTCGCTAGTACCACATCCGTTTTAATTGACCAGCCCTTTGCGGGATTCACAACAAAATTAGCAAATGGACTTGTTTTTGTTGATCATGTTTATGATAAAACGATTGATTTATCTGAAAATACTCAAGTAAAAGCCGTTACAGCAGACGGTTTTTCACCAATTAAACTCAACACCAGTAATACTCCGTTTGACCCTAATGCGATTGCTAATACTTATGCAAAATTTAATCGCTTCCTTGATCATAATAAAAAAATGGCTGAAATTTTTTCCAGCCGATCTGTAACAATCATAACTCCTGATAAGGCTGTTACGATTCAGCCAAAAAGTCGTCCTTTACATTCACTACCCTTAGCATATTGGGCTACTGCATTGGCCGTATTGATTTCAAGCTTGATTGCTGTGGGGATTTTATCGGTGCGTAGAGGAGATTTATCAGCAAGATTATTAGTAGCTGCTGCTCTTTTGTTTATGTTTTTATCGATGTTCACGTCGGCGTTTACTTATCGTATTTTATTTATAGATCCGTCTATTTTTACTTTCTATTTGAATATTCAACATCTATTTGGAAACTTCTTTCCTTTTGCGATGTTGAGTTTAATTGCTGTCTATCCACAACGTCTAATAGGCGGAAAACTATTATTTTTCTTGCTGACTGTCGAGCCTCTTGTGTTTTGGTTAAATGATCATTTTCAATGGATAGAGTTACCGATACATACATTCTTTTTTAATTCACTGTTTGCGGCTTGTCTCTTTATCATATTTGCAATTATTCAGGTGTATTCTGCAAGAAAAGACCCTTTACAAACGGCTCAAGTCCGTTGGCTATTGATGTCTATTTTTATAATGCCAATTTTGGATATTTTCTTGTATTTACTACCTCTTGCAGCAGGGATGCGGCCGCTCATTCCTTTGTGGATGGTACAGATATCTATTGTCGTTGGTTTTATAGGTTTAGGGTTGGGTATTGCTCGCTATCGCCTCTTTGATATAGAGCGTTGGTGGTTTAAAACTTGGATATGGGTAATCGCGGGGGTGTTGCTGGTTATTGTTGATATTATCCTATTGGCAATGCTTAACATCACCTCGACAGAGGCGATAGCATTATCCATTATGATTATTGCATGGGTTTATTTTCCTGCACGTCAGTGGCTTTGGGAAAAGATTGCAAAATCACCTGATACAAAGTTAGAAGATTACCTGCCAATATTGGCTGAATCTGTTTTCAAATCTGATACATCGGGACAATCTATAGAGTGTTGGAAACATTGCTTACAAGAAATATTTCAAGCGATTTCTACTGAAATTTATCCACATAAGATTGATAAGGCAAGTATTGAAAACAGTGGCTTATCTTTGTTAATACCCAGTATTTCAGTAGAGCATGGTGGTATAAAACTTTCAGGTCGAAATAAAGGTACAAGGTTATTTCATAAGGATGATCCTATTTTAGCCACAAGTATTAATAAAATTATCACTCAAATGGTAGATGTTAAAATAGCGACACTTCAAGCAGCTAATCAAGAGCGCAGTCGTATAATGCGAGATCTGCATGATGATGTTGGAGCAAATATCTTGTCCATGATTTACCGTGCAAAAGATGAAGAGCAAGCACAATACGCACGAGATACGTTAAAATTACTAAGAGAGAGTATTTATACTTTGGATGATTCTGTGCATTCTAGTTTGCATGCAGCTATTTTTGAATGGCAGCAAGAGGCACAACAGAGGATACAAGATGCAAATATTAAACTTAGCTGGGAAGACCATAGAGATCAAAATGCAATTCTTTTAACTGCAAGACAAAAAATAAATATTGGTCGTATATTACGAGAAGCTATCAGTAATATAATCAAACATTCACGTGCCGACTGGGTTAAAATCGTGCTAAAAGTATCACAGAATAAGCTAATAGTCTGTGTGACAAATAATGGAAGTATTGCACCAAAAGATAGCTGGGTTGAAGGAAAGGGAATTAATAATATTAGAATAAGAACACAAGAATTAGGAGGTACAGTAAAGTGGAAGGTTAAAGATTCTAAACAACTTAGCCTAACAGTTACACTACCTATTAATACCAAATTATGAAAAAAACATTAATACTTGAGGATCATCGTGAAGCAAGAGAAATGCTTTGTGATGTAGTGAAACAAGCTTTGCCAGAAGCAGAAATAGATCAAGCAGTTACGGTGCGACAAGCCAGTAAATACATAAAAAAGCAGTGTTACGATCTAGCGATTGTCGATATTAGTTTACCTGACGGCAATGGCATTGAATTTGTTACAGATATTCATGCGTGCTGCACAAATACCTATATCGTAATGGCAACCATTCACGATGGTAGTGATTATGTATTCAACGCACTTCGAGCAGGAGCAAAGGGTTATTTACTCAAAGATCAGACTGAAACATCCTTAGTTTCAGCCTTAAAAGGGATATTATCAGGGCAACCACCTTTATCTCCCAATATTGCACACCTGATACTGGATTATTTTTACCTTGAAGAAGAACCCCAAAAAAATATATTAACAAATAGAGAAAAAGAAGTGCTTACTCTGTTGGCAAAAGGCTATAACCGAAAGAGCATTGCTGAACTTTTAGGTATTTCACACTACACTGTCGCTGATTTTATCAAACAAGTCTACGCAAAACTCGAAGTTCACTCATCCGTTGAAGCATCAATGGAGGCAGCTAGAATGGGGTTGGTTAATTTTGAGCGTTAAGGGAAGTGACTACTATTACCTAACAGCTTTATAAGTTTTCCATAGCTGTGATGTACCACCATATCCGCTATTTGAAACAGTTAAAGCATCATAGAAAAAATATAAGAAATAATATTTAACATAATTTTCCTTTAGTAAACAAATGTTTACCTTTTATCCCCCTTAAATGAGGGGGTATCCAATTTAATAAATACACTAAAATCGTCTTGTTATTGCATCGAAAAAGTAAAAATGCCTAATAAGATTAATAAATATGCTTTGCTACTCCTTTCTGTCGGTTTAATAGTCTCAACACCAAGTCAAGGGGTTAATAAAGTCGGGGTAATAGCCCCAGAATCGCGTATCGTACATCCAGGGGATACGCTACATATTCCTTTGCCTAGTAATACAACAGACCTACTATTTGAGTTGGATAATATTGATGTTACTGATTTGGTAAATATCCAAAATGGTATTGCTCTGATTACCCCAGCGGAATTACTTAATATTGGTAGTCACCAAGTCGTAGTGTATCGACTCAGTGGAGACAACCTTGAAACAATTTCAACATTAACGTATCAAGTAGAAACAGGGGGAGCACCTACAACGCTTGCTGATACAGACAACAATACTGGGCAAGCAATAACAACGGATGGTGAGAGTAATTCAGGTAATTACACGACCACACGTGAAGCAAAAAATAGCAATATCAGCATTCATGGCAGTTTCGAGGCAAGTCGTATTATTGCTCAATCTGCTAATCGCTCCTCTTCAGGAAATGATTGGCAACTTACGAGTAATGCACAACTACAAGGGCAGTGGGGTAGGGGAGATTGGTCTGTTGAAGCGAATACTAATGTATTGCTTGAACCTAAAAGCATTACTGATGGTACAACAGGTTCATCAAATCGCTATCGACTAAATATTGGCGACTTTCTCATTAAGCTTAAAAAAGGCAATCTATCTAGTCAAATTGGTAATCACCAATTGGATAGTAGCAATTTACTACTCTACAACTTCTACCGACGTGGTATTTCTGTTAATTGGAAGCTTCCAAAGAAAAATATTGATCTAACAGGTTTTAGCTACAATGCTCAGACCTTATCTGGTTTTGAAGGTGGGTTAGGTATCAGTGATAGTAATAATCGTATTACTGGTGGCATATTAAAGCTGACACCCTTTAAAAATGTAGCAAAAGCGACAGATATAATATTTACATGGTTAACAGGCAAACAGCAAAATCCTGCAACGACAACAGACAATAACACAACAACACAAAGCCCAATAATTAGTGGGAATGCTTGGGATATTGCCGTCAATAGTAAACTTTTTGACGATAAGTTAAGTATTAAGACTGAAGTAGCTCAATCCCTTTATGATGATGGTGATAATACAACAGCAGGTGAAGCATCTCATAATGATAGAGCCTACATATTTGATGCGACTTACCAAATACTCACACCAGATTATCAAAATAAACATACTAAGACATTAGAGATAGGGCTTGAGAAAAAACGTATCGGTACCTATTTCCGTAGCTTAGCAAATAATAGTTTGACCTATGATTTAGATAGCACACGTCTACATACACTATTTAATAATGGACAATTAACGCTACAAGGCGGTGTGGAATACCAGAAAAATAATGTGAATGATATTGAGAATATTCCCACACTTGGCACAACACTTGCTGACTTAAATATTAATTATACCCCGCTCTATGAAGGCGATAAAAAGCCAGGTTTTTGGGGTAAACCCAGTTTTGGGGCAAACATTACACAGTCTGCACAAAAGACGATTAAACAACCTGCCAGTTTTACCACAGAAGTTGATCAGGTCACTTTTAATAGCACCATCTTTGCAAACTTTTATTATGATAAATGGGACTGGAGTACCAGTCTGACACAAGGCTTTAACGACGACCGTACAAAAGACGAACGCAACACCAATCAGCTACTCAGTATTGGCTTTAATGTTCGCCCGTATGAACGGCTTGACTTCAATAGCTACTGGCAAATTAGTCGACAAAATAATCAAAATAGTGATGACACTAGTCAGCAATCGCTCAGCTTTAATATGAATGCCGAAATAATTCCTAGCAAGCTCAACGCCAATGCGGGGATCAACATCAGTGAGCAACGTACCGAAGGAAGTTTACAAAGCCGAACAAGTAGTCTCGATTTTGGAGTTAACTGGACACCAGATGCACAGAAGACACGTAGAACCCATTTAAGTTACTGGCTACGGGGACAATATAGCCACCAAAGTGGAATCAATATTGGTACTGATCAGAAAGATGACTATGAAGTCAGTGCTGGATTGAGTGTGAATTTTTAAATGGATAGCAGGATGATAACGACGAACAAACAAAAAACAAAAGTCAGCTCTATCAAAACAAAGGGGAGAGGTAGTATCTTGCCTAACATAAATGTCATAAAGCATTATTTCTTAGCTTTTATATCCTTCGTTCTCTTTCTTGCAAGCACAAATGCCTATGCCGTATTTACAGGCTCAGGTGTAATGAGTGGAGACATCCGACCTGGCGGTGTTGTTTCTGTTACGTGGACACTAACTGAAAGTGATGATAATCTAGTTGCATTTGATGTGTTTTCACCATCAGGAGCAGATATTACAGATCCTGCATTTGGCACTACTTTTGCGTCAAATGTAAAACCCCCTATACCTGCTGGAAGTGGTCTAACTATCCCGATGGGGCCAGGACCACTGACTGTCACATATACAGAGACCAATATCACACTTCCAGCTACATTGGCCGCTGGGAATTATGTTTATACGAGAGACTGGGGAGGGCCTAGCGGCAATATTGTACCACCTGCTGTTGCAAATTTTACGATTGCAGGAGGAGGAGGAGGGGCAGGAACAATTACTAATATTACAGTCAGCCCAAGTAATGTGGATGCTAATAATGAGGATGATTTAAAACTTAGACTGACATGGACAATTACCACCAGCGGTGCAGCAACGGTCACTTCATCATTAGGTAAACTAACGCCTAGCAATAGATTATTTGGAGGGGCAATCTCAGGCAGTACAACAGGAACTAGAATTACAATAAAAGAAACGTTTACCATACCTGCCGCAAATTTAAGCTTAGGTAATCTTAGCTTTACCCGAGAGTTTGATGATGGCACAACACAAAAATCTGCCAGTGTCAGTATTAGCGTTAAAAAAGTTCCTAAAATACTTAATATTACCGCAAGCAACCCTGCAACGACGGTCATACAAGGCAAAGATGCTCATTTTAGCATCACATGGAGAATTACTACTGAAACAGGTAGTCGCTTTGCTAACCCAAGTATTAGCTCATCCAGTGCATCCCTCACCTCCGGCAATGCCAAATCAAAAAGCAAATCCATTAGAGGAACAGGCTCTGCTGGGTTAGTAACCATTGTAGAAAATGTCACACTAACTGCCGCAGAAATACAAGATGCTATTAATAATGGAGCATTCAATCGGCTCATCTATAGCCGTACGTTTAAATCGGGCAAACATAGCCAAAAAAACATTAGCGTAAACATCCCACTAAAAGTTGTTTCCCCTGGAAGCACAGGGAAATTAATCAACAGCAATCTCAGGCTAAGCTATGACGACGGCTCGACCAGCTTTAAAACCATCGAACAAAATAAAAAACTCACTGCACGAGTAGAAATTACTACCACAGGTAGTGGACGTTTATCTGGCGTGTGGGAATGGGCACGTGGTAGTACACAGCGTTTTATCCCTTATCCAAATGGACGTGTTGAGAGCGTAATCAGTGGTAGCAGATCCCGTACCCTTACTAGCCCACCACTCAAAACACAACAAGCAGGTACTTACTTTATTCGCTTTAATATGACCAGCCCGACCACTAGCGTTATTCCTGATTTACGCTATCAGGTAATACCCAATGCAAACCCCGTAAAAATTATACTAAAAGCCCCGGCATCACCTATTGGAGCAAATCCAAAAACCTATTTTAGCTGGCAAAGCCAACCCAAAGCCGAAAAAACCAGCCTACAAATTTTTGCAAAAAACGGCAGCCAATGTCGCCCACAAAACAATGCTAAACCCCTAACAGGCAAAACCCTAAAAACAGGCAATGGCAATATCAAACTCAGCCCCATCATGGCAAGAAAACTCAAAGCAGGACAACAATACTGCTGGCAAGTACAAGCCTATGAAAAAGGCAGACAAGTCGCGATTAGTGATAGTCGGATGTTTATTTGGCAGGGGAAAATTTCAACATCAAAGACCATTATTATTCCAGAGTTAGGCTTTGAAGGTGTCGGTGATCAGACGAAAACTATCACCATTCCAGAGCTTGGTTTTGAAGGTGTTGGTGATCAGACGAAAACTATCACCATTCCAGAGCTTGGCTTTGAAGGTGTTGGAGATCAAACGAAAACCATCACTATTCCAGAGCTTGGTTTTGAAGGTATTAATAACAAAACAAAGCCAGTAACAATGTCTTTACTAAAACTAAAAGGAAAGGAGTTAAAAAATAGAACTATCACAATACCAAGATTAAGAATTGGTAATAGCTCTCATAATATAAAGACAGTTATTATGCCAAATCTTAATATTTAATTAACAT
>JALVRY010000428.1 GCA_027024625.1 Thiotrichaceae bacterium | reverse complement strand
ATTTATAATTATTTAGAGAAGCCTTTGCTCGAAAGGTCTCTTAGAAAATTAACACACGACTATCGCGTTGCATTTTGGTCTAGCCAAAAGCTTCGAACCAGAATTTCACCGATATTTAAACTGGAAATAGGAGTAGCATCATCACTGTTATTTTTATCACCAATTGGTGTGAGTTTTTTGCCAACACGAATGTCAACGTACTGGTGACAGTCAGTGGCAGAGCAAGGATCACCATTTACCGCCTTTGGCTCATGAAAGACTAGTTGAGGAACACCCAATATTTCATTTGTTCCAGCAATTATTGACTTATCAGTATCACCCGTTCTATCAATCGTATTATCTCGGTTAAGATCTAAAGCAGCTTGCCCTGTTAATACATTTAACACGTAGGCTCGCCCACTGCTTGGCGGTGTAGAACAAGGGTCTCCAGTTGCACCTGTTGAGCTAAAAGTAGTAAATATAACTTTTCCTAAAAAGGTCAGAGATGAGGCTAAGACCTTTTCACCTGTATTCGGTAGCTCATAAAACCAACCATTAACGGTATGCCCCAGCGCCTCTTCTTCTGATTTTTTGGTAACAATAGTTTTACCTGTAGGTAGTGTTGTTACATCAACTAATGTTCCATCTATCACTGTGAGTGGTGTAGAGGGCAAATCTCGAACATTATCATCCAGCAGTGTGTAAAAGCGGTCTTGTATCGTCGTGTTAAGTGGACGAGAACGATAACCACTGCCAATATTAATCAATAAGACATTTCTCCCTTTTTGCTTAACTAGGCTAACATCTGGCTCGTTAAAGAATTTTCTAAGGTCTGCTCCCGTACCACCTAATTCAGCAAATTTAGTGACTTTTGCCTTATTAATATCGTATAAGGATGGCGTTGGTGTATCTGTATTTCCATCACGAATATCAATATCTAAATCCGCTCGCCATAAATTACCGCCTGTATCACCAAAGTAAAGACGATCAATAGAGCCATCTTTATCTAAATCCAAGGTGCGGATATTGGAAGGCACACTATGATAAATTGTCGCTGAGCCACCTGCCGTCCACGACCATATTTTCTGCCCTGTTTCCGCATTAACAATGTAAACACCTCTTCCCATACTATCCGCAACACGAGTGGCTACATTTTCCTCATCTAATGCTGGATCATAGCCTGCACCAAAGACAAGTACATTGATTAGCTTTCCGTTATCTGCAGGATCTGTTGAATGTAATTTAGTTAAGGTTGGCTTAGACCATGTTTGCCCTAGCTCAGAAAAATCACCTACCCCTCCTTTTATTTTCCAAAGAAGTTTAGGATTGGCAATATCTGTTACATCAAGGGCGTAGATGTTACGTCCACCACGACGCATACCAAAGAATAAACGAACAAAATCATTATCAGCCGCTCGTATCTTTCCATCATTATTTTCATCATGTCGCCAAACTGTAATTTCACCATCAAGCCCATAGGCATGTGCTCTTTGCTCGGTATTTTGAAACTGCTTATCAATATTTTTGAGAAGTTCTTTGGGCATAAAGGCAAACTTTTCTTGTCCTGTTGTTGCATCAAATGCATGTAAATAGCCCTCATTCGTTCCAACAAATATTATTTGCTCCGCTGTATCTGAGTTATTGTATGAAACTAACTCTGGCTTAGAGTGCATAATATCACCCATGTGATGACGAGCTGTCGTGCCATCACTTTCATAGCCTTGAATAAATTTCACCAACTTATCTTTATAGCTGTTATCACCAAAGTTAGGATGTGTTGGCTCAAGCAAATGGCTAGAATTAATATTGCCCACCGTTATACGATTTGCAGCATCGTTTAAACTAACATTATTATCCCCCGTTAAGTTGGAATACAATTTGCGAACACTTGGGTCTAATAGATTGGCAACACCACCCTTCGTGACATCTTTACTATCATTTGCCGTATTTGACCAAAAGTCTGAAACGCCTGTTTCAAAACGCCCTTGCTCATCAAAGGCTGAAACAATATTTGGCACACCAAATAATGTGGGGCCGCTTCCTTTTCCAACGAGTTGACCATTACTGTCTATTTTAAACTTTTTAAGATTTCCAGCACCTCGAACAAAGTTTCCCACATCAAATAAAGGCATATAAACCGCATCAGTATGTGAAAACATGGTTGCGTTGTTTACTGAGTAAACTGGTGATGAAAAGGAGGATGACGTAGAACCAATGGCATCTAAAATATCGTTAAATGCCGTAACTAAGCTTCCCTCATCTCCCGCTGAAAAGTATTCCCCTCCGCCTTTCTTCGCAAGCAACTTTAAATAGCCTTCCGCACTAGAATGAGGAGTTAAGCCAAAACCAATCGTATAAGTGGCTATTGTTTGCTTATCCGCTAATGTGGTATCTGCAATTTGATCACTTGTTGCCAAGAATTCTGTTAACTCTGCCCCACATACGCCATCCTCTAATTGAGCATTTGTTGGATAAGAAGCAAGTTCTGGGTCTTCTGAAAAATGTTGAGCCACGGTTTTACAGCTACCTGTCCCAACCATTGTTTTTATTTTATCTTCTGCCGCTGCTTTCTCTGTCGCTGAACGTCCTCGTACATCAGGTGCTCCATCAGAAAGTAGTACTGTGAAACTTTTTTGACAGGTTTCTGCGATGGGAGAGTTGTACTTAGGTACTCTTCCTCGTGCCTCCCAAGAACCATAAGAATTGGAGCAATAAGGATAATCACATTGCGTAATTGCCTCATCACATTGCCAATAATCATAGTGTCGAGTACGTGTTCCATATGAAATACACGAATCACCAGCTTCCCGATCATAGTGATAGGCTGTGCAATAGTTTTCCTGATATGTCCCAATATGGTGCTGACAATTTGTGCCACAGCCTGCATTATAGCAAGGCGTTGTTACTACTCTACAATTTGTCTTTGTTGCAGGGCAGCCACTACCACCATTATCAATACACGTCTGCGTACTACAAGCACCTGGTGCTACTGTACGACGTTGGTAATACTGTCCTGAATAGGTGGATGGGTGAGCAGCTCGTCGGTCGCTTCTATCACCATCTGGCTTAACTACCTGTTTTCCCCAGTCTAATTCTTCACCACGATAATAACGTGCCGACTCATAGAGTGAATCTGCAATTGGAGTATAACGCTGATGATCTAGGTCTCGAGTCACTTCTTTTAGAAAGTCACGAACAGTTTGTGTCGAACTAGCTGGATCAGGGATATTATCTTCTGCCACACTAAACATCCCCTGATACTCATATCCAGACACTCGTAAACTAGACGGCAACAAATTCGATTGCACGATAGGCTCGGCAGGATCATCAATAGGTGAGACAGGGAAGGTAGGGCCATTTACATAATCTTTTGTATCATGCCCACTGAAACTCATCATCCCTACATTTAACAGGGGTGACGCACTACTTAGTACATCATCCAATGAATCTTGCAATACTTGCAAACGATCTCGACCTCGTAAATCACCAGGAACAGGGCTACTCATACTTCCCGAGGCATCTAACACAAACATAATATTCGGTCGAACCACATCCCCTGAAAAATAAATATCAGAATCATCTGCCTGTATTGTTGCACTCAAAAAGAAGATAACATAAAGCAAAATTTGAATAATACGTTTTAGATAAAACATAATGACCTCACTACCTGCCTATCGCAGATGATTTATTATTTTTAGTATTGTTACTGGAGTACTAGGAGGCTGCCTAAGAGTAGAACAAGCTACTGCAAATCTGCCTGATTGCACCTATTTTCCGTTCAAATTCGTCAAAGGGAACAACCATTCTCCTTATCTGAACGAAAAACAGACACTAATCAGCCAAATTTTCGCTACGCTTGCTATTCTCAGACAGCCTCCTAGGAGTTAAAACACTCTTATTCCATATCAATGGCTAGTCGATGCAGGAATAAATTTAAAAATCCCAACATCATGCTGACTTTTCGCTGATGCACCCTGTAAATTAGCCTTTGCTGTTACCACATAAACTTGGCAATCCATCCCGCCTGCTGAATAAGAGGCATTCACACTATTAGCCAAACCAGTTAAGGTAGGGCATGTTACCTTTTCACCCCAAGCGGGCAAAAAAACATCAGCCTTAGAGGTAACATCAACTGCTGTATTATCCAGCGAAACCCTATCTCTCATGCCTGACCATTCGGTTGTACGATTAGGTGCTTTTGATGTTGCATCAAGATGAAAAAGCCTTGCTGTTGAAGCACTCACTATCCGAGCAATAGCAGATTCTGCTGCTTGATAAGTCAACATGCTATGCATCTCATTCCCTGCGATACGTGTATCCAAGCCAGACATCCGTATAGAAGTAACACCTAAGACTAAGAGCACAACAAGAATAACCAAGGACCAAAGTAGTACCGCACCTGTTTGTTTTTTATAATTTTTCATTGCTATAACAACACATTACGTAATCTAATTTCAGTAGTAAACACGCCATATTGCTTACGATCATTCTTAACAACAGCTCTATCTAGTAATAAATAGCGATGAGCTTCATTGCTTGTTTTTACATTTTTTATCGAACTAACCAATATCGCAATTTGCACAGAGACAACACTTTGCCATAGCCCTGCCATTGCATTAGCATCAAGATACTGATCTGCAACTAAATCTCCCCTGAGCGTATCCACACCATACTTTATTTGCATATCTTCAACGCCCTCAGCAAGACGGACGGGATTAGCTCCCACTGAACCATTACAAAATAAAGAAGGCTCTGTTTCACCCGCTGGTGTAGTGATATAAAAACTATTATAAATTTCAGCACTGGAATTTAGACATTCGGCTCGCAAAGCTTGACCACTACAGTCATTAGAAATCCCATTAGGTAGACCATCTGCCAGTGCAACAACAGTAATTCTATCTGCGGCAGGAGCAACTCCATCATGACTATCATTTGTATTGCTACCATCAACAATAGAACCACCAGCCAAGTTATTTGATCCAAGCCCACAGACACCCGAGTTAATAACCTCACCTGTACCAACAATATAACGACTCAATGGTCGATGTATCATTGTCGCATAGCCGGCATGCTCAATATAATGCGTTAATGCTCGAATAGCCGCCCGCCCATTATCATCAATACCCGATAGTTCTTCTCGCATGTGTGCTGTTTTTTGACTCGATACATAAATGCTGATCACACCACCGATCAAAAAGAGACTCAAGACCATGCTGATAAGCAACTCGATTAAGGTAAAACCAGTTATTTTTGGCTGATTATTTTTAGTCATTATTATGTGCCAGTTATTGTTTTATGACGGATCATTATTCCACTTGAATATGGGAATTAATTCCCTATTTTGCGACGACAAGTTGCAACTGTTTGGGAACAACATCATTGACAGTAACCTGATTCTCATCGATTACATGCTCATCCCATAAGGTTGTAATATTACAAGCAGCTCCTAAACCCGCAGGACACACAATCTGTAGGCGACCATTAATCAAGGTATTACTGATTCCCCCCATCATATCAGCACCTATTTGCATCCCACATTGCACACGGTATAAATCATAAACGGCTAACTGATCTGGATCACAGCCATGTAGGCTACAGTTTTGAGGAATCGCTACTGAACAATCTATTGCTTGGTTATAGTTACCATCAGGGTTTGCACGAATTTTCTCTGCTAAACGCTGTGTCAATAATGTTGCTTGGGTTGTCATCACAGCATGCTGTGTACCTTTCATACCAACAACCTGCAATCCCGCCAGTCCTAGTAAGGCAACAGATAAAATGACAACTGAAATCAACACTTCAATCATGGCAAAACCCGATGATTGATGAGTTTGACCATTAAGCATTAACGTACTTGGGATATTTTTATTCATTTTCATCTACCAATTAGATAGCTTGAAGACATTACGACAAGTATTATTTTTTGTATCTATCGCAATCTGCTTTAAGCCTGAATCTATAACTTATGCACTCCTACTTAGTGAAATTATTGATTCAGCTTAGGAGAAGAAGCTAACGCCTTCTCATAAAAAACATCCTACATGAGATATTAATTGATTCTATTAGTTTTACTAATAAGCATGATATTCGGTAGATTTATAAGAATATTCGGTATTCATGTATAAGTTATCCCCACAACCAAGCTGCACCCCGAACACCGCTAGAATCACCATATTTCGCAGCAACTAACTGAGTCATTACCACATCTGAAAAAACATATGCTCCCCATTTTCTCGGGACATTGTCATATAAACGACTCACATTAGACATCCCACCGCCCAATACAATAACGCTAGGATCTAAAATATTAATTACGTGAGCAAGAGCCTTGGCTAAGCGTTCTTCATAGTCGGAAACTAACTGTTCACATAGGTCATCACCCTGCTCTGCCTTTTCTACAATCGCCTTCGCCGTGAGTCTTTTCTTTGAGCTTTCCTGATAATATTGCTCCAAGCCCGTACCCGATAGAAAAGTCTCGATACATCCCTGCTTACCACAGTAACAATCATGCCCCTTCAACTCTTGTTGTGTTGGCCAAGGTAGGGGATTATGCCCCCATTCACCTGCAATACCATTTATCCCCGTTAATACTTGTTGATTCACAACAACACCAGCTCCAACACCTGTACCAATAATCACCCCAAATACAATCTCCGCCCCCTGAGCAGCACCATCAACCGCTTCCGATAGCGCCAAGCAATTAGCATCATTTGCAATACGCACCTCTTTTCCCAGCATAGACTGCAAATCTTTTTGGAAAGGCATGCCATTAAGACAAATAGAATTCGAATTTTTCATCAAGCCCGTTGCAGGCGATATTGCCCCTGGTGTCCCAACCCCAACACTACCTGTTTCCCCAGTTTGCTTTTCCGCCAAACCCACTAAATCGACAATGGTTTGTAAGGTCGCTAAATAATCCCCCTTTGGCGTATCAACACGTTCTCGCAACAAAGTTTCGCCATTATCATCCAAAGCAATAATTTCAATCTTAGTACCACCGAGGTCTATTCCTAAACGCATCATTTATCCTTTATGGGTTAACAATTAAGCACTATTAAGATAATGCAATCATGTAAATTAAGAAAGAATCCAAGTTTATTGGATTATTATCACCCATAAAAAAACCCAGTTACAAAAGTAACTGGGTTAAAACTCCCAACTCAAATGAGGGCTCTCTCAAAGCCTTCATAAATTCAGACTCTTGATTGTTGATTTTGTTCGATATTCCTAGCTGAAACACCCCAAAGGTTTTTAATGATAGTAATTAGGTAGTTTAGGATCAGAACTGGCTGTTACGCCTGCGATCCTTAGCAGCAGTTCAATCTCTCGAGCGAGTTCGCCTAAATCTCTCCGTTGTTCGATAATTCCATCAAGAAAGTACCTCATATTATCGGTATTTTTATAAAATTGAAGAACATCATATTTTTTGTTATTTTCCATCATCATTTTTATTACCCTTTGATAGCGATTAACTCACAACTAAAGAGAGTGCACTCCTACTCAAGTAAAGTAAAAAAACATACCTTGAAGCATAGCTGTGATATTTGAATTACGTTTCAATACCTACAGTTATAGGTCAATAATCATACAATTTCTTTACTATTTGAATAAAGTGGGAATTAATTTTGTTAATTTTCATTGCATAAAGAAAATCCACAATGTTAATTTATCAATCTCATCAATCCTGCTGTTGATCAGCCTTTAAAACAACCATATAACTATGCAAAATCACGGACTGCAATCAGAATCGCTCTTCTCTTTTCTACCTGACTTAACGGAAGAAGAGATTATTGCGTTACAAAAAGAGTCAGCCATACAACACGGCATCGCACCTTATTTTTCAGATAGCATGAAGCGAGGCGGATACAGCCCTGAAATGGCTGTTATTCCTGCGGGACATTTTGAATTAGGATCAACACCACGGGAGTTTGGTCATCGTCCGGAAGAAGCACCCCAGAGTTATATTACGATACAAAAACCTTTTGCTATCGGGCGTTATACTATCACTGCGGAAGAGTTTGAGAGATTTCGTGACGATACCGAATGGGCTTTACGCCCCGACTTGCTCTGGGCTAAAGGTAAATATCCTGTTATCAACGTACGCTCAAGCGATGCAAAGCTTTATGCCAAATGGCTAAGCGAGCAAACCGGGGAGAGCTATCGTTTGCCAACTGAAGTTGAATGGGAGTACGCAGCAAGGGCTGGCACATCGACCCCTTTCTCTTTTGGAGAAAGCGTGAGTTGCAAGGAGATCAACTTCGACTCCAACTTCCCCTATAATGAGGCAAAAGAAAAAAAACGCTGGTACATGCCCCGCTGTATGCCCGCCATTGGCGCAAGTGAAGTCGGTATAAAGCCGCCTAACGCATGGGGGCTTTACGATATGCATGGCAATGTATGGGAATTTACCGACAGTGCTTGGACGACTTCCCATCTCGGCATTAACCGAGACGGCTCTGGTCATGGTATTGCCGAAAACCAATGGCTAGTGACCAAAGGTGGTTCATGGTTTGATGCAGCTGTCTTTTCTCGCAGTGCCGCACGCAAAAAACGCTTTATCAATGAGATAGACACCAACTTAGGCTTCCGTTTAGTACGTGAGCTATAAGTAGGAGTGTACACACATTTAACAATTTACTGGTCTATTTTCCGCTATTCAAGCCATTCCCTCAGTCGCGTAGCTCGGCTATGCCTCTTCGATAATGGCTTGAATATCAAAAAATATCCTTCGTAAATTTTGTTAAATTAATTATACACTCCTACTTAAGCTCCTAAACATACTCCTGAATCAGTGACTTCACTATGCCGCATTGAAGTCACTGATTCAGGATAACAAAACAAATAAAAATCGCACCACCAGCAATCATCATAATATTCTAATGCACTTAATTAGAACATACTGATGACTAGCCTCACCAAGACAACAGTATTATAGATTACGCTTAAAGTATCACTTCCAATTTTCTGGACTTAATCTAATACCCCTAAAATAAACTCATCAATTTACTCTCTCAACTCAAAGACTTACACAATATATATAACCTGAACCCGTGACTTCAATGCGGATAACAGGGGATAAGATATTGGTTTAGCACGGGATTTTAAAAATCTTAGCTTCACCCGTAGGTTAAGCGGGCATTTTTTAAACCCGTGATGAATCAATAGCTTATTCACTGTGCCGTAGTGAAGTCACGGATTCAGGTATAAATAACTGGCATGAATATTGCTTAGATAACTT
>JALVRY010000427.1 GCA_027024625.1 Thiotrichaceae bacterium | reverse complement strand
GTAATATTGTTTTGTACGGCTATTTAAGCTACAGCAGATTCAGGATGTGTAATAGGAAAACCCGACTGATACCAGCCAATAATACCGCCTTGCAGGTTGATTCCTTCTAGTCCTGCATTTTGTTTTGCATACATACAAGCTTGGGCAGAACGCGCACCTGTTCTGCAATAGAAAACAATTGTTTCATCTTTTGGTAAATCATTTAGACGTAGCGGGAGTGTGTGTAGTGGTAAAAATTCCCCACCTTCAATAATTCCTTGGTTATATTCACCAGCAGAGCGGACATCAATTAAGCGAACTTTGTCGCCTGAATCGAGTAACTCTTTTAAGCCTGCTGCATCAATTTCCTTCACTCCAAACATAAATCATACCCTTTAACAAATATTAGAAATTGCTTATATTCTAATTAACCATGCGAAAAAGTCAAGTATTAACCGTTATTAACAGCTAAACTGAACTTGTGATGGATAAGTCGTTCTTAATCTTAATCTGTTTTACTCGTATCGAACCCGTGACTATTTTATGGTTACCTCGAATAATAGACGGGCGAAATTCTACCTGACTTATTCAATCCCTATAAAAAATACGTTTTTTAAGATTTTCATGAAATCAAAACAATTAATTACTATGAAAAAAATCATCATCAGTTTTCTAACCAGTTTGATACTTTCTCTGCCGGCTTATGGTGCACTAGATTTAAGTTTGCCCGATATGAACTTGCCTGATATGGGAGATCCCTCAAGTAGCGTAATGAGTTATACAGAAGAGAATGATTTAGGAAAAAAACTTTATCGGCAGTTACGGCGTACTCAGCCAGTGATAGAAGACTCTGAATTAAGTGAGTGGATTCGTTCTTTAGGAAATCGTTTGGTTGCGAGGGCTTCAGGTGCAAGGGGAAGTTTTTATTTCCTTATTATCGATAAGCCAAGTGTGAATGCATTTGCTATGCCTGGTGGTGTCGTTGCGGTTCACTCTGGACTTATACTCAGTACAGAATCAGAGAGTGAGCTTGCAGCGGTGTTATCGCATGAAATTGCTCATGTCAGTCAGCGTCATATTGCTCGTATGTTTGCTAAAAATAAGGGGAGTGCCTTGAAAACAGGTCTAGGCTTATTGGCGGGAGCATTGGCGGCCAGTCAAGATCCTGCATTGGGTCAAGCTGTAATGACAGTGTCTATTGCGTCGCAATTACAAAAACAGCTTAATTTTAGTCGACAAGCTGAGACTGAGGCAGATCGGGTAGGTATGCGAATTCTGGCAAGTTCAGGTTTTGATCCTGAAGGTATGCCAAAATTTCTGGGTAAGTTGGGAGGCTCAGATGGAGCTTATCAAAATGTAACAGAATATTTGAGAACACATCCGCTTTCCATTAATCGAGTTAGCGATACAAGAGCTAGGGCAAAGAAATATGGAAATCGTCCACATAAGGATGATCCTGATTATCTTTACGCTAAAGCTAAACTACAAGCTATTTCAAGAACACATATTCGGGCAAGGGGCTTGGATAATCAGCATATAAAAAATTATGCTCAAGCATGGAAAAATAACAAAATTGGACGTTTTAATAATACATTGCAACTATTGGGTAGTAATAGTCGCAAACCCGTGGAAGCTATCGCAATTGCAACTGCCTTAAATGGGATGAAAAAATATGATCAAACAATTTCTGTTTTAAAACCACTTGTTAATAATTTTCCAGACCAAGAGGCTTTGATTATACCGCTGGCTGATGCCTACCTTGCAACGGGAAGGGCTGCTCAAGCATGGCAATTAATGCGTAGAACATATGTTTCTGAGCAAACTAGCCTTGAGTTTTTAGACATGCGGAAAGAGGTTGCTCAAATGTCAGGTAATATTGCTGAAGCTTTGGTTTCTGCGGCTGAGCGTTATATACACCTAGGTGAGTATAAACAAGCTCAAGCTATGCTTTTACAAGCAACACGTAATTCAGGTATGGGGGCTGTTAATGGGGCAAAATTACAAGGTTTATTGAGTCAGGTTAATCAAGAATTGAAGGAAAATAAGAAGAGTAAGTTTTGATTGTTAAATTAATTGTGCACCCCTACTTACACTAAGCTGTACTTTTTCAGGGAAGAGAATTTGAGACCTTTCGTGCATTTGACCCTAGGCGGCTGGCAATTTGAGGTGCTAATCTTTCTAAAAACTCTCGATGCATGGCAACCCATATTATCAATGGTGTAACCATGGGAATGATTAAGCTACCAGCTTGATAAGCGATGGCGATGCTATCAATATCAAATTGATTTAAGAGTTGCTGTTGTTGAAAAGCACTACCTACGTCAAAAGTAAGTGTCTTTAATACACTAAATACCATGCTGAATAATTCGGTGGGAATGATGAAAAACGTCCCCCATATCATTTTTAACCATTTGTTCTTGTCCGGAGTGGCAAGGATTAGTGAATAGAGCAGGGGAAGCCCATAGCTGTAAATCAAAGGGTTTGTGTGAAATCCCAATATATTCTCGCCTGTAGGGGGAGAAGTGATTTGACCTACTGCATTTTCTCCAAAGTTAGACGCGAGTACTAAGGTATGATGGTCTAGCTTTATCCACATAAC
The DNA here is from genome assembly GCA_027024625.1 of Thiotrichaceae bacterium. Lineage (GTDB taxonomy): Bacteria > Pseudomonadota > Gammaproteobacteria > Thiotrichales > Thiotrichaceae > S015-18. Next base: position 6,708 of record JALVRY010000427.1, on the reverse strand, counting down.
GGCTTCCGGCATCCAAAAAGAAAAAAGCTGATCGGTTAGCCAAGCAATTGGAGCAAGGTGGAATTTTGCGGTTATAAACCAGATAAAAAAAGTGATTGGGAACCAAATAACAACGCCTAAAATAAATTGGTGTAGTGGTTTTTTCATGAGCTAGTGACCCCTATATTCTTGTCTTCTGGCATAAAACGAATCCAGATTAAGAAGACTAGCAGTGCATCTAACATAATGAGTGCTTGCCATACATAAAGGTGTGCCCAGTCAAATAATTCCTGACTCCACTGTCCAAGGTAGAAGAGTGAGATAACACGAATCAGGTTAATTCCTTGAATGGCAAGAAAGCCAATGATAAGTCCTTTGATTTTATAAATAATGGGAGCAGGAAAAGCGATGATAGCAGCGAGGAGAACAATCATTGCCTCAACACCATTGCAACCAGGTTCAATGGAAACAGCGAAATGATTAATGCTACTGCGAATTACTTTGCCATAAATTTCTACGTTGCTATCAAAGAAAGACATTAGCCATCCGCTGATTTCTGCAAGGAAACCCGTCCACGGCAATATAATATTGTGTTGTACTGGCTGAAGCATTTCTAAAAAGAATAAGCTTGCTTGAGCCAAGAGAAAAAAGAGTAAGAAACGGAACATAATTGTTATTTTTATTGTTTATGGTTCTATTTAAGGAAAGCTTTTACCTGAATCCGTGACTTCAATGCAGATAAGAGAGTGCAAGTTATTAGTTTCACTGTGGATTTTTAAAAATATTAGCTTCACCCGTAGGTTAAGTGGATATTTATTAAACCGTTGTGGAATCAATAGCTTGTGCTATCTGCCGAAGTGAAGTCACGGATTCAGGCTTTAGTCACTATCTACATTTTGTTTGTCATTCATTGTATATGGTGTATCTGTATTAGAGTCTATTTCTAATGTGTCGTTTGTGCTGCTAAGCCCTATATTTTGAGACTCACTTTGATCTACATTTTCATCGATATTAGTTTTATTATCAATAGTATTATTATTTTTTATTAGATTGTCGGTATTTTCGTTCACTTGCGGTACATCAGTATCTTTATTTTCCTCATCTTGTTCTAGGTTTATCGTCTCTTCTGGCTCATCGACTAGTTTAAATATCGTTTTATTTTCAGTTGGCATATCACTTTGTTGTTGTGCTACATCTGCTGTTGGTGATTGTGTTTCTTCAACATCAAGTTCAGGTGCTATGTCAGTGGTAGTGATTGTTGTCACATCATCTGTTTCAGTTGGTGTGATAGGTATTGGTGTTTCTTGTATCTCGTCACTATTATTTGCTGCCTGTATTTTATTTGAGTCCAAAGTATCAGTATCTGCTTCAGAAGATATATCTGCCGTTATGTTGCTATCAGCAATAGTCTTTTGGTGTTCTGCATCGGTATTTATTGAAATTTCGCTGTTTTGCTCTACAGCTTCGGGTTCGCCGTAGACATCAAGTAGCATTTGTTTTACGTCGGAGAATCTAATTTTGTCAGCATATTCTTCATAAAATGATGGTTTTTCTGGTGTTTTAGCATGAATATCTAAGCCATGATTCTTGAGTATTTTAAGTACTTCTTCCTCAACCAGCTCTGAATTGAGGTATTCAATTAGAATAATGCGTAGCTCGTCATCCATAGAATCCAATACAAAACTGTGCTGATTGAAGATATGGAGTGTCTCAATATCATTTTTTTCTAGCACCAACTCTAATGGAGATTGGTAGTATGCGCCAATATGGATGAGAGCGTTGTAGCCAAGTAAGAGGCGAATCATTTTCACATTGCCACTATTGACAGCCGAACTTAGTGGGAAAACACCGTCTGTATTACCTGAGTCATTAGGGTTTGCTCCTGCTTTGAGTAATATTTTTGCTGAATTTAGTTGGTTATCACCAGCAATATAGCCCAGGGGTGTTGGACCATTTTCATAAGCAAAATCTATTCCATGAGGGTCATTTTTGACTAGATATTTCAATAAGTTAAGTGAGCCCATGATGGCTGCATCATGTAGTAATGTAGGGTATTTTCCTCGAGCAATATCTGGGTTTTTCGCATAATAATCCCTAACTGATTGGGACAATACATCAGTTGCTTTAAATTGAGCCAATGCTTCTAATTCTTCGAGAAAAGGTGTTGATTGCGATTCTGCGAAGGCAGGTAGAGCTATTGCCAATAGTAATGTGGTTAGTGATTTTTTAAGCATTTTAATATAGCTACCCTATAACTTAATGGGTGGCTAATGGGGGTTGTTGTATTTTTAGAACTCGTTCTTCAGAGTACACGTCAATATTAGGAGGTAGAGTACTTATTTTAGCCCGAATTGTTATGACTTTTGCATAGCCATAGGTATATCATAGCACTTAATTAAGCTGTTATGTTACTCAAGCTATTGATTTATCATATGCTTAGCCGTTTTAGTCAGTTGATTGATAAGAAATTCTCTAAGTTTTTTGTCTTCAATTTGCTCTTCTGCGGCTTGAGTCATACACAACATCCACTGCTTACTTTCTCTTTCTCCGATGGAGAATGGCATGTGGCGACTTCGTAAACGGGGGTGACCAAATTTTTCTATATATAATTGTGGTCCACCTAACCATCCAGATAAAAACATAAAAAGCTTATTTTCAGAGGAGCTTAAGTCTTTTGCATGGAGCTTACGAATTTCATAAGCTTCAGGTAATTCATCCATTAATTCGTAAAATCGTGCGACAAGTCTTCTTAATGCTGTTTCGCCGCCAATTTGCTCATATGGTGTTTGGGTGATGTCCATTTTAAGTAAAATACTCTTAATAATGATTGAAAGAAACTTTTGCATGAAAGATATAAGTAGGAGTGCACAATTAACTTAACAATTTACTGGTCTATTTTCCGCTATTCAAGCCATTCTCTCAGTCGCGTAGCTCGGCTATGCTTCTTCGATAATGACTTGAATATCAAAAAATATCCTTCGCAAATTTTGTTAAATTAATTATGCACTCCTACTTAAGGGATATAACGGCTTGAATTTCCCAGTTTTATCCTTTCATACAAAACGCTCTGAAATAGCTTAATGCTGTATGGCATAGCTTGAATTTTAAGCAACACGGATGTGTAAATGTTACCTATACTTCCATTTTCATATTACATCACTCAGAGTTTATCTGAGAGAAATAAGCAATTGGAAATTTATTTAGGAGACTGTTCGAAGCGTAGCGAAAATTTGGCTGATTGGTAATTATTTCTTGTTCAAGTAAGGAGAATGCTTGTTCCCTTTGATGAATTTGAGCAGAAAATAGCTGTAATCAGTCAGATTTGCAGTAGTTTGTTCTATTCTCAGGCAGCCTCCTAGCACTTTTTATTGATAAAGTGAGTTCTGTATATTTGTATTTTCCTCACAAGTTAAGGTGATAAATATTCCTTTTCATGTTTGTTAATAGGAAATGCTTTGCCTATTGTCTGGATTTACTACACATCAGTTGTTCAGCTGGCTTTTAATAACAAAGATAAATTATATCTGCCCAGTGGGATAATCTGAATGGGAACTATCATACGTTTTTTCCAACTTGCACTGCTCTTAGTATTGTCAATGACAGCACAAAATAGTGTTGCTGATGTTATTATTCCCAATGTCTTAGGGTTGCCCCTTGAGCAAGCACAGCAAAAATTACAAGATAGTGGTCTATCGCTAGGCAGCATTCAAAATCAGCGAACCAATCGCCCAACAGGTACCGTAATTGTTCAAGCACCACGTGCCAATAAAAGTGTAAAGGACGGCTATCCGATTCGTCTAGTTGTTGCCATCCCCTTAGTTAGACCAAAGATGACGAAAGTTCCAAACTTAAAAGGTTTGTCTCTATCTCAAGCTAAAAGTGCTATTGCTTCCGCAAATTTAGTTTTGGGAAAAGTAAAAAAGCGTAAAATAAAAATGGATACCGTTGAGGTTCTCTACCAAAGTCCTAGGGCAGGGAAAGGAATTGTAGTTAAAAGTAAAGTGGATTTAACAATTTCTGACCCACTAGAAATTAAAGGCCCTAAGGTTAAAGTTTTGCTAGATAAAGCACATTATAAATCAGGGGAATCTGCGACGATAAAGGCAAAGGTTTCAAATGTGGATCGCAGTCGAAGTTTTGAGTATGCTTTTAGTATTAATGGTCGAGCGCACTACTCGAAGCAGTCTACGTATCGGTATACATTCCCTAAATCAGGTCGATATATTATTACCACCAGCTTTCGCTATGCACGTGGCACATGGCATGCATCGCTTAGTAAAACAGTGATTGTCAAAGCAAGTAAAACTAACAACCAAGCTAACTCATCAAGTGCTCCTGCTAAGAAAGAAGAAAAGAAAAAGCGAGAGTCTGAAAAAATAGCTTATATAAAAGTACCAAATGTTGTTGGTTTGTCGGAATATTCCGCTAAGCAAGCCATTATAAAGTCGGGGTTACGTGTTGGTGAAGTTGTTGCTCAGGAAGATAAATCAGGGAAAAAACGTATACTTAAACAACGACCAAGAGCAAATAAAAAAGTAGAAAAAGGTACTAAGGTCAGCTTAATTAAATCTATTCCAATTACAAAAGTAGGGTGGAAAAAACCAAGGGCGATTATTTCACCTGCGCGTATAGAAGTTATTCAAGGTAAAAGAGTACGTTTTATTAGTAAATCAACGCAAGATAAATCAACCAAGCTAAACTTGTCTTGGACATCTAAGATGGGAGTTAAATCTACAGCTAAGAAATTTAGCCTTGATACCAGTAAATTAAAAGCAGGAAAATATTGGATAAAGCTACGTGTGGAAGATGGAAAGGGCTATGTAAGTAAGGTTTCCGCTTTATTAGTCATAAAACCAAAGCTGCTAACAAAACAAGAGCAGCTTGAAGCAAAGTATATTGATGCAAATAAATCAAAGCCGTTAGAGAGTAAGCCTATGACTACTGCGGCTACTACAGAAGTAACACAAAATAATAATGTGGAAAAAATACTCGAGCTTAAACAGCCAGAAATAAAGATTGAATCAAAAGAAAAACAATCAAGAGGGTATGATAAGGGCTATTTAGAGGCACTTAGTATTGAAGCGGAAAATACCACTGAGGATGTAAATTCACTACTATTATCTGGAAGCACTACGCCTCAATTAAGAGATTCAAGCAAACTAAAACAGATTGAAGTGAGTGATCAGCACAAGAATAAGAATCAAGTTGATATTGGTAGCAACATGCAGAGCTCTCAAGCGACAGAAAATATTTCTGCCTTTCGGGTTAATGTAGAGTCACAATTATTTGACAGAAAAGGAGCTGCTTCATCATGGGTTATTTGGGTTTGGCTGTTATTAGCATTCTTTATATTTGGTGTATTGTTGCTTATTCTTTGGCGTTATCGCCAAAACCATCACTCAAAACCTTTAATAATTGATTATCGGTCAGTTGCAGATGATGGTATGCAAGAAATACGCATGAATAAATCATCTAATAAAACAGCGCCATTAAATCCCATTCACTTTGATTTCCAAATTGATAAAGGAGAACAAGAAATATCTCTAGATCAGTTTAAAAAAGGCGATTAAGTATACCTGAGGTTTCGATAATAAGAGGATAAGATATCTCAATATTTTGACTTAATCATTCTTTATCATTCAATTGAAAGTGAATATTCATGATGACAAGAGATTTAGATCATATCAGCTTAAAGAAAATACTAAGGGCGAATTTAACTCAACTACCTGAGCCACTGTTAGAGCAATTTGATGCAGAAAAAAAGATTCATACCATATCGCATTGCCTAAAAAAACAATCATCTAAGCTAGACTGGGAAAATATTAGGAAAGAAGTTTTATGGCAAATGGATGGCTTATTAGATATTCCACTGCATAGCGTATTAACTCGCTCGTGGAAACACTGTGAAAAAGTCCAAAAGCTTGCAGATGCTCAAATAGATTCTGGTTTAGATACGGTATCCATTGTTCCTTTAAGGTCACATAAGATTCATTCACGACAATGCCCTCAAATTACATTAGGTATTGATGCATGTGAAAGGATTATATTGCCCATCTCTATTGAACTTAATTTATCACTTTCTAATGTTGTGGTTAAACTCCAGCATGGGAAAATCATCAATATTATTTCTGGTTTATGCAAAGGTACTGGTGTCGTCAAGTATGAGCATATAACCTTGCTTAACCGTAAGATTCCAGAGTTTCATTTGCTCGAGTGTATTGATAGTCAAGATACATTACGAGAAGTGGCGTAATACAGTATCAGGAGCTTGACCAAGAATAGTGAGCCTACTGCGGAAAACCTGAATTTGGGTAGATTTTCCCTCTCTACGTTTCATATTCTCGGGTAAGCTCCTAGGAGTTTACTGAGGAATTGTTGATATTACTTAGTATCTAGTTTTATTTAAGAGGATAAATAATGAAAATTCGATATGGATTAATTGCTGGTGTGATGATGATCAGTTTAACTGCATGCCAAGAAAATAAGACCGATACACAAAAGCCACTCCCTCAAGATTATGTACAGTGTAAAGATCCTCGACCACAGGCTTGTACACGAGAATATAATCCAGTTTGTGCAAAAAAAGATAACGGTGTTCGTTGTGTTACTACGCCTTGTCCTTCAACGGATGATGTAACCTACGCTACGGCATGTACTGCCTGTGCTGATAAAGATGTGGATGGTTACACGCCCGGCGGAGCTTGTCCTAAATAGAATATTATCTTTTAT
>JALVRY010000426.1 GCA_027024625.1 Thiotrichaceae bacterium | reverse complement strand
GTCTGGAGGCTTCGCTTAGGCGAAGTAGTATTTTGTAGTTGTTAGGTGTTTTTACTTCTTCGCCTAAGCGAAGACTCCATTGGTTTTGTCACTAAAATGAATCTTCGGGTAAATCAAGTGTTTGGTAATCTGTATATTTTTGAAATTTACTTCTCAGTTTGTCTTTCTCTTTGTACTTATGAAAACTCGACCACTGCCAGTCTTCTAGGTTTTTTACATAACCGTGTTTGTAAGGATTATTGAGTAGGTAGCATAAGCGGGTGTTGTATTCTTTATCGTTTCTTGGGCAGTAATCCCAGTAGTTGTACCATATTCGTTTGTCAATATTATGCTCAGTTTTGATGTGTTTTGAACTGAGGGTATGGATTTTATTAATGATTTTTGTTAGGTCTTTGCCATGCTTGCTTTTGCAAAGTAAGTGATAGTGGTTATCTAAAACCACCCACTCATCTAGCTGCCAACCGTAATAATCAAAGGTGCTTTGTAACAGCTCGATAAATACAGCTTTGTATTGATTATTAAGTAGCCGACGGTGATGCAAGGTTGAAGCAGTGAGAAAATAATGCGTATTATCTCGGTAAATATGCAAAGGTCGGGTAATGTGTCGTGATATAAGCATAGGAACCTTCGCTTAGGCGAAGCAGTGTTATTGTTATTAATAGTCCAACTTATTTATACCTCCCACCACTAGAATATATCCTGAACAGGAGACTTCGCTTAGGCGAAGTAGTATGTTGTAGCTAGGTGTTCTTATTTCTTCGCCTAAGCGAAGGCTCCATTGGTTTGTTATACTCTGGTGTTGTTTTGAATGGGAGATTAAGAGTGGAACCTTGGTCGCGTGGTGATGTATTAGCATTAGCTGCAATTATGATGCCTATCATTGCAGGTATCTGGGGATTGCTATTCGGCTTACTAACCAACCACAAACACACTCGCAATGAATTTATCCAAACCCTAGAAAACACACCTGTTCTCACTAAATATCAAAATCTTCTAAACGCATTGCTAAATAAATTACAGGCTTTCTTTGGTAATGCTGAATCCTCACAAGCCTTTGGGCGAAGTGTGCAACTGGCTTATATCTACCCGATTTTCTTTTTTATACTGGCTTATAGCTGGTTTGGTGGTAGTAATCAGTTTTCTGGGTTTGAAATATTTTCTGAAAGAAATGAATGGATGCTATTGGTCTTTCCTGTAATAACGCTTGTCATGATTATTATGGTGGCTGGTATTATAAAATCTGACGATATTGAGGCTTTTCTGATTAAAAAGCTAGCTAATAGGGAGCAGCTTTATCGTGTTTTATTGGTACTAGTCTCGGTAGGTTTAGCGTTTTCGGCTATGGTTGTGTTTGCGTTTGTGGCTGCGGATACAGTTGCTGGTGTGTTTACGGTTGCAGGTGTATTTGTGGCTCTGAGTCTGTTTATGCTTGCGGGTGCTAGTACGTTTGTGGCTACGCTTTTGTTTGCGTTTGCTGTTGCGTTTATAGGGAGCTATAGTGAATCGTTATTTATTGCCACCTTTTTCCTCTGCTTCCCACTTATCAATGCCTTACTCGACTGGTTCTCATGGTTTATCAGCCGTCTTTTTTTAAAGCAGGCAAGCCAAGAAAATAAAGCCTATAAAATCGCCTTAGACCTTTCATATGATTCTATAGCTGCTATTATTTTTATGATTATACTTTGTATATTACTCCCCGCAGGTGCAGAGTTATTAAACTTACTTTATGCTCAATTTAGTGATGCCCATATCGACTGGCAAACTATGGCATTAACCGCTAAAAATGACCCTTGGGGTAAAGGTATTATGGTAACACTGATGCTAATCACCACGTTAATCCCAACCTTTATTCACCTTTTCCTCGGCTTATTTGCTCTACTCATCCACAGTGCCGCAGGCAAAAAACTCGCCGCCTATCTAAAAAAAGCCAATAAAACCAAAAGCCACACCATCCCATTCTTCGCCGCCCTCTGGATAGAAGCCTATGGCTTTGCTGTATTGTTTGCGATGGCAGGGCTGATTTGGCTGGTGTTGGTTGTGACTAACTTACCAATAGCTGATAGTTTGTACTGGATTACCGCACAGGTGTTTGGTTTGTAGAGACAAGTCACTGCCTTGTCTCTACAGGGTGTGCAGATGTTTATAAGCTACTTATGAAAAACAATCGTTCCATCCTGCAATTCACCATGAATCACATCACCCGGTACAAATTCACCTGCAAGCAACTGCTGTGACAATGGGTTAGCAACTTCCTGTTGAATAGCTCGTTTTAATGGGCGAGCACCGTAAACAGGGTCGAAGCCAATTTCGCCTAAGCGATCCAATGCGGCATCGGAGAGTACAAGTTCCATATCCCGATCTTTCAAACGCTTGCTTAATTGCTGCAACTGGATAGCGGCGATAGCACGAATCTGCTCACGTCCTAATGGGTGGAATACCACAGTTTCATCAATCCGATTGATAAACTCAGGGCGGAAGTGACTGCCGACAACGTTCATCACTGCGTTTTTCATTTCCTCATAATTACTTTCGCCTGCCATGTTTTGAATAATGTCAGAACCCAAGTTAGAGGTCATTACCACAACGGTATTGCGGAAGTCTACAGTACGCCCCTGTCCGTCGGTTAAGCGACCATCATCCAACACCTGCAATAGCACATTGAATACATCGGGGTGAGCCTTTTCCACCTCATCCATCAATATCACAGAGTAGGGCTTGCGACGCACTGCCTCGGTCAAGTAACCGCCTTCCTCATAACCCACATAACCTGGAGGAGCACCAATTAAGCGAGCCACGGAATGCTTTTCCATAAACTCGGACATATCAATGCGCACCATTGCATCTTCTGTGTCGAAGAGGAAAGTTGCTAGTGCCTTAGTCAACTCAGTTTTACCAACACCAGTCGGGCCAAGGAATAAGAACGAACCATTCGGACGATTCGGATCAGCCAAGCCAGAGCGTGAACGGCGGATAGCATTGGATACTGCCGCAACCGCTTCATCTTGTCCGATGACTTGCTTCACTAGCTCATCTTCCATTCGCAAGAGTTTTTCCTTTTCGCCTTCCAGCATTTTAGAAACAGGAATACCCGTCCAGCGTGAGACTACCTCAGCAATTTCCTCATCGGTAACTTTATTACGCAATAATTGCATCTCAACATTTTCAGCTTTTGATGCTTGCTCTAATTGCTGCTCCAACTCTGGAATTTTTCCATACTGCAACTCAGCCAAGCGCTGCAAATCACCTGCACGCTGAGCAGTTTCTAGCTCGGTACGGGCATGGTCTAGCTCTTCCTTAATGTGGCTAGTGCCTTGTACGGAGGCTTTTTCTGCATTCCAGATTTCTTCTAGGTCTGCAAATTCACGCTCAAGCTCTTCGATTTTTTCCTGCAAGTCCTCAAGCCGCTTTTTCGATGCCTTATCAGACTCTTTTTTCAAGGCTTCACGCTCGATTTTGTATTGAATCAAACGGCGTTCCAGCTTATCCATTTCCTCTGGTTTGGAATCAATTTCCATACGGATAACAGAAGCCGCTTCGTCCATCAAGTCGATGGCTTTGTCGGGCAATTGACGATCAGTAATATAACGATTCGACAGGGTTGCCGCCGCGACAATTGCAGGGTCAGTAATCTCGATACCATGATGCACTTCATAGCGTTCTTTTAAACCACGTAAAATGGCAATGGTATCCTCAACCGTAGGTTCTGCTGCAATAATCTTCTGGAAGCGACGCTCCAATGCTGCATCTTTTTCGATGTATTGACGATACTCGTCCAGCGTGGTCGCACCGATACAACGCAACTCACCGCGAGCAAGGGCGGGTTTGAGCATATTGCCTGCGTCCATTGCACCGTCTGTTTTACCTGCTCCGACCAGTGTGTGTAGCTCATCAATAAATAAGATCACATTGCCGTCAGACTTGGCAATATCGGCAAGCACGGCTTTTAAACGCTCCTCAAAATCACCGCGATATTTTGCCCCTGCAAGCAATGCTCCCAAGTCTAAAGACAAAAGCTGCTTGCCTTTGATACCTTCAGGGACTTCGCCATTGACGATACGCTGAGCCAAGCCCTCTACCAAGGCGGTTTTACCGACACCCGGTTCACCGATGACTACGGGGTTGTTTTTTGTACGACGTTGTAAAATCTGCACCATGCGACGAATTTCTTCATCCCGCCCGATAATGGGGTCGATCTTGCCTTGCTCGGCACGTTCGGTTAAGTCGATGGTGTATTTCTTTAACGCCTCACGTTGATCTTCCGCGTTAGCATCGTCTACCGATTGTCCGCCACGCATGTTTTCAATGGCTTTTTCGATAGCCGCTTTGTTTGCACCTGCATTTTTCAGTAAGTCGCCAACTGCACCTTTGTCATCCAATGCGGCTAAAATAAATAACTCGGATGCAATGTATTGATCGTTACGCTTTTGAGCTAACTTGTCTGTTTTGTTAAGCAGGCGATTGAGATCGTTAGAGATATGCACATCACCATTGTCACCCGATACGCTAGGCATTTTATCAAGTGCATCACCCAACTGTGAACGTAATACATTCACGTTTACGCCTGCCTGTGTGAGCAAGCCACGAGCCGAACCGCCTTCTTGATCTAACAGGGCAGTCATTAAATGCACGGCTTCTATAAATTGATGGTCTCGCCCAAGAGCAATGGATTGTGCATCTTGCAGGGCGAGTTGGAATTTACTGGTTAATTTATCCATTCTCATGTTCGTTACCTTTTATTTTGTTTAGACGAAATCTACCAACTACTAACTTCTGTTAAGTTGATAATCGCTGTTCATATATACCTAAAGCTGTAGGTGGATTGTGTATTTTCAAGCTATTTTTACAAGTATCTTGATAGCTATTTCACTAATGGAAGCAGTTTAAATGTTTTGAAAATAAAAGACTGTCAGGTAGCTGACATATTGAGAATATTTAATTAACTACATACACATGCATAGCCACAAGGATGTAGTATGAGTGCTTTTATCTGGTTTCGTGGATGGGCTAAATAATCAAATAAGACAGGGGAGGGTAGTTATATTCTTCCCTTTAGGTATTTCTGTCTTTCTGCTTCGTTAAATTTCTCGATGGCGTAACGGAGCATGGTTCTTGGCATTGATTGGTAGTGTTTTTTTAAGAATTCAACTTCCATATCTTGATTTCGTTTGCCGACTTCTCTGAGCATCCAACCAACGGCTTTGTGAATGAGATCTTCTTTGTCTGTTAGGAGTTGTTTGGCGATTAGCAAGCAGTCATTGAAGTCGTTTTGTTTGATAAAATGGAAGGTAGATATAATTGCAATACGTCGCTCCCACAGTACGTTTGACTTTGCTAGTTTGTATAGGACTGAGCGGTCTTTATCTTCTAAGTACTTGCCGACGATGTGGTGAGCGGTGGTATCAACCAGATCCCAGTTGTTGATGTATTGGGTATGGCTTAGATATGTTTGATAAATTTTCTTTTGTTGGTCTACATCGGCATTGGAGAATTGAGTCACCATAAGTAGCAGAGCAAATAAGCGAATTTCATGGTATTCAGAATGTAGGAGCTGAACAGCGACATCTAAAGAGGTTGTTTTGTATTTTTTGACGGCTTTACGAAGAATGGGCACTCGAATACCAAGAAATTTATCACCATAGCCGTATTCACCTTTTCCTGTTTTGAAAAAACGTTGTGAATGCTCGGCTATTTCTGGCTTGGCGAGGCTATGTAAATAAGTGCTGATTTCTTGTTGAATCATGTTTGCTCTTTGTACTTATGTTGGAATTTACCCGATTTTACATGATTTTGTAGATTTATTATGTTCTTAGAATGAGGTGATGCAGATTTGCACAGGGATAAATAAGGCTTAAAACGAAAGGTGGTTAAAATTTAATCATTCATTTTGTGTTCAGTTAGAAGCTTCTTTATGTGAATTTTATAAGTTGTTGATACACATTAATTAATATAACTTGTAAACAGATGTTACAGACATGCTGGGATGCTCTACTTATAGCATTAATAGAATATTATTATTTGCTGATATTCAAGCTTACCGTTATATACCACTTTGTACGGTTTTTGATCGTATTAAGGAGGCTCATGGCTTAATCAAAGCCTCCTCAATCACAGGGAAGTGTGGTCAGCGAACAAATCTTTCTGTATTACTTCGGTAATCTGCGAGATGTCTGTTAGTTCTTACTTACAGCATCTTGGATTTATTCTCATGCTACCTTCCATTTTTTTTATTGTTCTAAAGTGGTAATTCACATGAGTAAGATTTTAGTTGGCTTCTTCAGCATGACATTGGTTTTAATGCTGTCGCTTGTTTCAACCTCCTTTAATGTGGCGGAGGCAGCTTCTGCACACGCCAGTGGTAAAGTTCATAAACACAGGGCTAAGAAAGTACGCTCGCAACGCAGACATCGTCGTAGTCGTGGTCATAGAAGTAAAAGAGCACGCGTAAAGAAACATAGAAGAGGTCGTGTGGGCGGATGCCAGACCTTGAGTAGTTCTACCTTGCAACAGAAAGCAAGCCCTTACAATCAGAGTATTCGTAATGCTTCTCAAAAGTATGGTGTTAGTCAAAGTTTGATTAAAGCAGTTATTACGATTGAAAGTTGTTTTAAAAGTCGTGCGAGAGGTTCTTTGGGTGAAAAAGGCCTAATGCAGTTAATGCCTAAAACGGCAAGACGTTTAAATGTTCGTGATGGGTACAATGTTTCTCAAAATGTACATGGTGGTACTAAATACCTTAGCTTTTTGCTCAAGCGTTACAATGGCAATATGCACCGAGCCATAGCAGCCTTTAATGCGGGTGAAGGAAATATCGACAAAGGTAGAATCCCAAACCGTCGCTATGTGAATAAAGTGTTGCATGCTTATAGTAAGTTTTCTTCTAGCAAGTCCGTTGCTTACTCTCCTAAAGCTAATAAGCAAGGAGAATCACAAGCGGGTAAGTCGCGTAGACATGCTATGCCAAAGTCTAAGCATCGTCAGTCGTCACGTCATTCTTATGTCGTTCATGGCGGTGATACTGTTTATGAAGTGATGAGAAAAACAGGTACACCTGTTAAGCACATCATCAAAATGAATGGGCTTAAACGTCCTTATCACTTGAAAGCAGGGCAAGTCTTGAATGTTTCTGGCTCAACTTCTAAGCATCATCGTAGAGCAAGCTCTCATTCAAGAACTTCTGCGGATGCTTATATCGTGCAGCCGAATGACACGGTTTATAATGTGATGCGTCAAACAGGCGTTTCTATTAAGCAACTTAGCCGTTTGAATGGCTTATCTAAGCCTTATCATATTTCTGCTGGTCAGGAGTTAAAGTTACGCTAGTTTGTCTATGATTGTTTGTTAGGGGGCTATTGAAAGTAGCCTCCTTTCTATCTCCGTTGTGCAAAATTCATTGCAGAATTTCTGCAAAAATATTCCATCACTTACACTTATCTCGTTATCAAGCTTGCACTTGGTTTTAGCATTTCGGAAACAGCCGCAAAGCAAGGTAGGCCTTAGGAGAATATTACAGCGGTTGATTGACTTTTATAGAGTTTGATCATAGAGCATTAGGAACGATAGCTTACGCTGTCGTTCCTAAACTTATCGTAAATCTAAGGCTTTTTCGCATATCTCAAAACAATATAGCCAAAGATTCCCGAAAGAAACGAGCCAAGTAGGATAGCCAGTTTATCAGTATAAAGGTAAATTTCAGTATCATTATAAGCCAATGAATCTACAAATAAGCTCATAGTAAAACCAATACCTGTAAGGACAGATACGCCATAAAGTTGTTTCCAATTACTGCCACTTGGTAAACGAGCGAATCCCATTTTGATGGCTAACCAGCTAAATCCGAATACTCCTAATTGTTTGCCAATGAATAAGCCCAGCATAATCCCCATGGGCACAGGGCTAAACAACGCCTCTACTGAAATTCCACGCAAATCAACCCCTGCATTAACAAAGGCAAATAAGGGCAAAATCATAAACGCGACCCAGTAATGCAAATCATGTTCCATTTCTTTACTTAGAGAAAATGTTTTGCCTTCCTTATTTTTAGAGACCATAGGAATCATAAATGCAAGAGCCACGCCTGCTAAGGTCGCATGTACGCCTGATTTTAAGACGCTAACCCAGAGAATAATGCCCAGCAATATATACGCTGCTTTGCTAGCCACTTTCATCCTATTCATGATAAATAACATGCTAAGAGCAATGACAGCGCTCACAATAGACATTGTCGAAAGTTCAGATGTATAAAATAATGCAATAATAATGATTGCACCCAAATCGTCGATAATCGCTAAAGCCAATAAGAATATTTTCAATGATACGGGAACACGTTTGCCTAGTAAGGATAAGACACCTAAGGCAAAAGCAATATCGGTTGCAGTGGGTATTGCCCAGCCCTTCATTGCAAAGGATTCGCCTTGGTTAAAGGCAATAAAAACGAGGGCTGGAACAATCATGCCGCCAATTGCCGCGATTCCTGGTAATGCTACTTGACTTAGTGATGACAAATGACCTTCCATGACTTCTCTTTTTACTTCGAGACCAATAAGGAAAAAGAAGACAGCCATCAAGCCATCATTAACCCAGAGCAATAAAGGCTTAGCAATTTGTAAGCTACCAAACCTAATTTCTACATGAGTATGTAAAAAGCCGTTATAGATTTCAGATAAGCCACTATTTTGTAGTAGCAATGCAAGGAGGGTAACAAATATCAATAGAATACCTGCAGATGACTCCCTTTTAATGAATGTATTAATTGTTGTTATCATGTTGCTTGTTTTTATCACTCGATTTTAAATTATGACAAAAAAGCATAAGTGATTGATACGCCTAAAACAACAAAGAGTCTCTGATAGTTCATTACATTTTTGCAAGGATAGTGTGCACAGTCTTAAACTGTGGTCTGAAAAGAGACTGATTATTTGGCTTGGACTATATTTTCAGTTAGATTAATGTCTCTCCCGTAATTTCTTCACTCTATGATTCAAGGCAGTCTACACTGGTTAACTCCTTTCTACAGCTTACTGCCGATAAGCTTGGCTGTGCTTGCCTTGGTGATCATCCTCTGGCGTAAGCAAGCATGGTCTTTGGATATGCGCTTGTTAGCCAATCGTTTGCGCTTTAAACATCCCTTAGTACATTTAATCCCTAGTAGCCAGCATAAGATTCAGCATCAAACATGGCAGATTATTATCTTTATTTGGTGTTGGATTATGCTTGCTCTTGGCGTTGCTCAGCCTGTAAAAATAGGGGAGAAGCTTCCTGATTTGCCACCTGAGCGTGACATTGTTTTATTGG
>JALVRY010000425.1 GCA_027024625.1 Thiotrichaceae bacterium | reverse complement strand
AAATGACCTAATGGACACTGTCGTTTAAAACAGGGACTACACGGTAGACTTAGGTAGGCAATCTTAGCATTATTACTTAACGGAGGGGTGAATGAAGGGTCAGAGGAACCGTAAATAGCAACAACAGGACTATCAACTGCTGCTGCAATATGCATAAGACCAGAATCATTACTGACGACTTGCTTTGCTAAAGAGAGTAATACAATCGCCTCATGCAATGTCGTCTTTCCTGCTAAGTCATGGCAGTTTGGGTGGCTTAACTGATGTTTAATCGCTTGCGTACTTGAGCTATCTTTTTCTGAGCCTAATAAAATGACTTGCCAATCGAGCTGGATATAGTATTGGGCTAACTCTGCATAATAATTAATAGGCCAACATTTAGCTGGTCCGTATTCTGCGCCGGGGCAAAGGGCGAGTACAGGTAAGCTAGGAGATAATTGGAATTTATTGGTGATTGCTTGAGCTTCATCGTGATTAACAATTAATGCAGGTTTAGGGCAATCATCTAAGCTGATTTCATCACCTGCAGCCAAAGCAACAAATCGTTGCACAGTCATGGTGAGCTTTTGTTTATTTAATGGACGAATGTCATTAAGCAAACCGTAGCGAACTTCCCCCTTAAAGCCTGTTCGTTTTGGAATATTAGCAAAGAAAGGAACTAATGCAGACTTCCATGAGTTTGGTAGTGTAATTGACCAATCATATTGCTCATCTCGTAAAGATTTACCCAATTGGTATCGTTCTAATAATCCTAGTTTACCGTGCCCCAGTGGCATCTGAATTGAGCGATTGATCTCAGGCATTGCATCCAACATGGGTTGGCTCCACGTTGGTGCAAGCACATCAATAAGCAAGTCTGGGTATTTTTGCTTAAGGAAAATAAATAAGCTTTGTGCCATCACAATATCCCCAACCCATGCGGGACCGACGATAAGGAGTTTTTTTGCTGATGACATTATTGGATGATTAAGCTTGTACTGGGCTAAGCCAATGGGCGTATTTATCGACTCGGCCATGCACGACATCAAAATAAAGCGACTGAAGTTTTTCTGTTATTTCACCACGAGTACCAGAACCAATAGTGCGGTTATCATATTCACGAATAGGAGTCACCTCAGCAGCCGTTCCACTGAAGAAAGCTTCATCGGCAACATAGACTTCATCACGAGTAATGCGTTTTTCAACAATCTCAATACCAAGATCTTTTGCCAATGTCATAACGGTATTACGGGTAATGCCGTTTAATGCAGAAGTGAGTTCAGGCGTATAAATTACTCCATTTTTGACGATAAAGAAGTTTTCCCCACTTCCTTCAGCAACAAAGCCATCTATATCTAATAACAAAGCTTCATCATAGCCATCTTGCATAGCCTCTTGCAAAGCTAACATTGAATTAATGTAATGTCCGTTAGCCTTGGCTTTACACATGCTGATGTTAACGTGATGACGCGTATAAGATGATGTTTTAATGCGAATACCATTTTTCATATTATCTTCGCCAAGGTATGCACCCCATTCCCATGCGGCAACAATACAATGTGTCTTCAGGTTATCAGCACGTAAGCCCATACCTTCCGAACCATAAAAGCACATAGGACGAAGATAGGCAGAATCAAGATTATTTTCTCTAACAGATTTCTTTTGAGCATCGTTGAGTTCTTCCTTACTAAAAGGAATATTCATACGCATAATTTTGGCAGAATCAAATAAGCGGTCGGTGTGTTCTTTTAGACGAAAAATAGCAGCACCTTGATCTGTATGGTAAGCACGAACGCCTTCAAAGACACCCATGCCATAATGAAGAGTGTGAGTAAGGACATGAACATTCGCATCACGCCAATCTACCATTTTACCATCAAACCAAATCAGACCATCGAGATCAGACATTGACATTGCTATTTTCTCCTACCAATTAACTAATCGGGGAAGGATACACCCTCGCTATCAAAGAAAAAAGTATCCTAAGTAGGAGTGCATAATTAATTTAACAAAATTTGCGAAGGATATTTTTTGATATTCATTCATTATCGAAGAAGCATAGCCGAGCTACGCGACTGAGAGAATGGCTTGAATAGCGGAAAATAGACCAGTAAATTGTTAAATGTGTGCGCACTCCTACTTATGCCTTCTTGGAAGAGTTTATGGAGAAATTAAGTATATTCTAACGGACTATCATGGAAACAAGCCCATTAATGCAGTTTGAGGAAGCAACTTAACAACCATTTGCCATACTCGCTGCCCAAGGATATAACACAAGGATGTGGTCTGGCTTCGGTCAGGAGCCAAGGATGGCTCACTTTTTATATCTCCCTCTTCTCATTCCGTCCTATTGTGCATATAAAATTTTAAACAGGTTATACTTCAGCTTTAATTTATACTGTAAATGATAAACCCCATGCCTAGCTCCCTATTTGAAAGAATTCTTAAAGCACGTGTCTATGATGTTGCAAAAGAAACACCCTTAGAACTAGCAAAAAGCTTATCTTCCCGTTTTGATAATCAAATATATTTCAAGCGTGAAGATTTACAGCCTGTATTCTCGTTTAAGTTACGTGGAGCATTTAATAAAATGTTCCAGTTATCCGATAAGGAAAAACAGTGCGGTGTGATTGCGGCATCAGCAGGAAATCATGCACAAGGAATTGCGCTGGCAGGCACAAAGTTAGGCATAAAGACTCGAATCGTTATGCCAGAGATTACACCGGATATTAAAATTGAAGCAGTAAAATCATTCGGTGGTGAACCTATTATTTATGGAGCTTCTTTTGATGACGCCTATGCTCACGCGATGGAGTTGGTGGAGTCAGAAGGCTATACTTTTGTGCATCCCTTTGATGACTTAGATGTGATTGCTGGGCAGGGGACGATAGGAATGGAGCTGTTAAAGCAGCATCAAGATCCGATTGATGTCATATTTTTAGCAGTTGGTGGTGGCGGGCTAGCCTCCGGTATCGCGACGTATATTAAGCACCTGTATCCTGACACCATAATTATCGGTGTTGAACATGACCAAGCCCCTAGCATGTATAAGGCATTCAAGCACAATGAACGCATTGCATTAGACAGAATTGGAACATTTGCAGATGGTGCTGCGGTAAAACAAGTTGGTGAAAAAACATTTAGTATTGCCCGTCAGGTTGTTGATGAAATAATACTGGTAAGTACAGATGAAACCTGTGCGGCAATTAAAGACATGTTTGAAGACACACGCACCATGCTTGAACCAGCGGGTGCCTTGGCAATTGCCGGCTTAAAAAAATATGTAGAAAAGCATCACTTAAAAGATAAGCAATTAATAGCCGTAACCAGTGGGGCAAATATTAATTTTGATCGCTTACGCCATGTAGCAGAAAGAGCCGAACTGGGTGAAAAACGGGAAGCTTTATTAGCTGTTACTATTCCTGAACGTCCCGGAAGTTTTCGTGAATTTTGTGATGCGATTGGAAACCGTCCCATCACCGAGTTTAACTATCGCTACGCAGATAAAGTCAATGCACAAGTCTTTGCTGGAGTGAAGTTGAGCAATGCGGTGCAAGAACGTAATGAATTATTGCAAGAGTTACAAGATCAACATTACGCTGTCACGGATCTCAGTGATAATGAACTTGCAAAAGTACACCTACGGTTTATGGTAGGCGGACATGCACAAGGTGTTGAAAATGAATTATTGTATCGTTTTCGTTTTCCAGAAAGCCCTGGTGCACTACTACATTTTTTAACGAGGATTGGTGATCAATGGAATATTAGTTTATTTCATTATCGTAATCATGGTTCAGATTTTGGGCGTGTCTTGGTAGGTATTCAAGTGGCACGAGATGAGTGTGCTGAGTTTAGAAGCTTTCTAAAAAACCTAGGCTACGATTACTGGGATGAAACAGATAACCCTGCATATCAACGATTTCTTGGATAAATCTCCCATTATTATGGTAAAAAGTAAAAACAATCTTGCACCAAAGCAAATGATCTGATAGCTTTACGCGTCTTTGAATTTTCGAGACTCAGAATGCTATTTGCACTCTGGGTTGATAACTAAATCTTTTTGCGGAGATGTACAATGGCTCGTGTATGCCAAGTAACAGGTAAGCGTCCGGTCACGGGTAACAACGTATCGCACGCACATAACAAAACAAGACGTCGTTTTTTACCAAACCTTCACACTCACCGTTTTTGGGTAGAAAGTGAAAACCGTTGGGTGAAGCTTCGCCTTACTACGAAAGGAATGCGTATCATTGATAAGAAAGGTATTGATGCCGTTCTTGCTGAGATTCGCGCTCGTGGCGAAAAAGTCTAGGGGATAATAAAATGCGTGAAAAAATTAAATTAGTTTCTACTGCAGATACTGGATATTTCTACACTACAACAAAAAACAAGCGTGCTAATCCTGAAAAATTAGTTATGAAAAAGTATGACCCTGTTGTACGTAAGCATGTTGAATTTAAAGAAGCGAAGATTAAATAATCTTAATCGCCTCTTTTAAAAAAGCCCGACTGTGAAAACATCGGGCTTTTTTTATGTCTGCTGTTTTTAAGTAGGAGTGCATAATTATCACAACAGTAATGACTCATGTTAAAATAGGCCTTACACCTTTATAAGCCGAAAATAGCCATGTTAAAAATCTATAACAGTTTAAGTAATCAAAAAGAAACCTTTAAGCCCATTGAAGAAGGAAAAATTCGCATGTATGTATGCGGAATGACGGTCTACGACTACTGTCACCTTGGTCATGCTCGTGTCATGGTTGCTTTTGATGTGGTTTATCGTTATCTACGTTCTATTGGTTACGATGTCACCTATGTGCGCAATATCACTGATATTGATGACAAAATCATCGCTCGTTCCAATGAAAAATCAGAACCTTTTTTAGATTTGGTTAATCGTTTTATTAAAGCCATGCATGAGGATGAAAAAGCGCTAGGTATTCATCCGCCAACACATGAGCCGCGAGCAACGAATAATATGCCTGAAATTTTAAGCATGATTTCCACATTGATTGAAAAGGGCTATGCCTACCAAGGAAAGACGGGAGATGTTTATTATGATGTTTCCAAGTTCGAGAGCTATGGCAAGCTATCGGGTAGAAATACAGATGATCTACGCTCAGGTGAACGTATAGCAGTTAATGATGATAAAGAAGATCCGTTAGACTTTGTACTTTGGAAAATGGCAAAGCCAGATGAGCCATACTGGGATTCACCTTGGGGTAAAGGTCGTCCAGGTTGGCATATCGAATGTTCAGCGATGTCGACAAGCATACTTGGAAATAATTTTGATATTCATGGGGGAGGGCATGACCTCCAGTTTCCACATCATGAAAATGAGATTGCTCAAAGCGAAGCTTGCACGGGGGAAACTTTTGCAAATTATTGGATGCACAACGGCTTCATCCGTATTGATGAAGAGAAAATGTCAAAATCCTTGGGTAACTTTTTTACAATTCGTGAAGTTTTGGAGCAATATAAAGCAGAAGAAATTCGTTACTTTATGCTGACTAGCCAATACCGTAGCCCACTTAATTATAGCTCTCATCAGCTAGATAGTGCTCGTGCATCGTTAACACGGCTTTACACAGCAATTAGAGGCTTGCCTAAAGCAGATGTGGCAGATTTGCCTGATTATATTGAGCGTTATCACCACGCGATGCAGGATGACTTTAATACACCAGAGGCTTTAGCTGTACTCTTTGATCTAGCGAAAGAGGTTAATCAGGCAAAACAAACGGGTGATGAAGCCAAAGCGGCATCAATTGCCGCCTTAATGAAACAACTTGCCGAGCCGATGGGCTTATTAACTCAAGATGCAGAAGCTTGGTTTAAATCAGTCGATGTGAGTGACGGTGCTTTAAGTGATAGCGAAATTGATAGCCTTATTGAACAGCGAAAACAGGCAAGAGCAGATAAAAACTGGAGTGAAGCAGATCGCATTCGTGATGTGCTCAATGAAAATAAAATTGTCATTGAAGATGGAGTCAATGGTTCAACATGGCGACGAGGCTAAGATCGTTATCGGCATATAATATTTACATTTAGCATCCACAGGATTTTATCCCTGATTGAATAAGATATAGATTGTTTTTTATTATATATCAGTTAATTAGAAGCTTCTTATGCTGCTTGCTTTTTAGAATAATATACCTAGAATCGGTCAGCTAGGAGGCTAGCTGAGAATAGCAAGCGCAGCGAAATTTGGCTGATTGCAGTAGCTTGCTCTATTCTCAGACAGCCTTCAGAGCATCCACTTTGAGTGGATATTACAAAAGGTCATCCGTTGACCTCAGCAGATTTAGAAAAAATCTGTTTAATAATAAAGCTGTCTAACTGATTTATAAGATGAGTTAGTCGATAGAGAAATGGATTTCAATGTTTAGCATTTTGGGAGGATGAAATGTTAATGCGTATCCGTTTTTTTGGGGGACTAGGGCTAGTTATCCCCTTTATATTATTCTTTTTTAGCTTATCGAATAGTGCAATGGCTAAAGGAGAAGTGACAAAATTAGAAACAGAAGAATCGTCGAATAAATTAAGAAAATCATTATCTGTCATTGACTTAGAAGCTATAAAAAAACGCGGGAGTTTGCGTATTCTCGTGCCGTCGAATTTAGATGGTGGACAGTTTCTACCTCGCTTTGGATCACCCGTTAATCAACAGCAACAAATTGCACAAGATTTTGCAAAATCTATGGGATTAGAGGCGGAAGTTATCCCTGTTTTTTCGATTCGAGATATGTTGTCTTCCTTGTTGAGTGGAAAAGGGGATTTAATTGCAGCCAATATAACCATCACAGAAAAACGAAAAAAGATGATGGCGTTTACTGTACCACTTGAACATGTACAGGAGGTGGTATTGGTTAATGTAGATAATACCGACATTAAATCACCTAAAGATTTATCGAATAAGCGTTTGTTAGTGCATAAATCAACCTCTTTTTGGGAGTCAGCTAAGAAGCTTAAAAAATCCTATCCTGATATGCGAATACTTGAGCAGAATAAGTATTTACAAGATGAGGAAGCCTTAGATCTTGTTGCTGATGGTGAGTATGATGCAACTATTCGTGACAGTAATGTTGCTAAGATGTATTTATCCTATCGAGATGATATAAAGGTAGCCTTCGCATTAAAAGGTGATGATGCAATAGCATGGGCTGTTCGGCCTGATTCTACTGAGCTAAAAGAAGCACTAGATCAATATTTGACTAAAGTAAAGCTGTCCTCTGTTCATAATGAAAAACTATTTGGCGATTTAGCTGAAATTAAAAAACGAGGCTTTATTCGTATATTACTCAGAAATAATGCATCGTCTTATTTCTTTTGGAAAGGTCAGTTAATGGGCTTTGAGTATGAGATGGCAAAGGCATATGCAGATCATTTAGGTGTAAAGCTATCAGTGATTGTTCCACCTGAAAATTCTCAAATGCTAGCTTGGATAAAAGAAGGCAAAGCAGATATAGCAGCCGGTTTTTTAACACCAAGCAAAGAATGGGCTAAATATTTTATCAGTGCAACGGTACCTTATCATAAGGCTGCACATCATTTAGTGGTGCAAAAAAAGAACGATAAAATAAAAACATCAGATGACTTAGCAGGTGTAACGATTGTTGTTCATAAAGCTAGTATTTATTGGAAAGTATTAGATGACCTTAAAAAATCAGGTGTGCAATTAACACTACAAGCTGCTCCAGAAGAAATGGAAATTGAAGAAATTCTTGAGAAAGTAGCAGAGGGTGAATATGAAGCCACAATGGTTGATGAACACCTTTTAGACATAGAATTAGGTGCAGGTATTGCGGTGAAATCAGCAATAAAATTTGGAAAGGAATATGAGCATGCACTCGCAGTACGTGAAGAAAATACGGACTTATTAGCTGATTTGAACGAATATATTAGTAGTAATAAAGATGGAAAACTATACGCTCGCTTATACAAAAAATACTTTAATAATTCTAAATCCATTGCACGGTTACAGCGTGCACGTCTAAAAGAGATCAATGGTAAGAAAAATCTTAGCGCTTACGATAAATACGTGAAAAGTTATTCTGAAAAATATGGTTTCGACTGGCGCTTGATTACTGCACAGATGTTCAGTGAAAGCCGATTCCGCCCATCGATACGTTCTTCAGCCGGTGCAATAGGCTTAATGCAAGTTATGTCTAGTACAGGAAAACAATTAAACCTTAGAAAACTTTTTGATCCAGAAACTAATATCCATGCAGGTATTAAGTATATGCACTGGCTAACCCAGCGTTTTGATAATGAACTGCCTGTTGCTGATCGTATGTGGTTTACCTTAGCATCTTATAATGCGGGTTTAGGTCATGTGTTAGATGCTCGTCGTTTAGCAGCAAGATTGGGTTTAAATAAAAACCGCTGGTTTGGCAATGTAGAAAAAGCCATGTTACTACTCTCTAAAAAATCCTATTACAGTAAAGCTCGGTATGGCTATGTTAGAGGGAGAGAGCCTGTTAGCTATGTGAAAAAAATTAAAGAACTCTACGAAAACTATATAAATGTTGTTGGAACTGAGCAGGTGACTAATACATAATGTGTTGCTTAGGAATATTTAGGTAGTCTGTGATGAAAAAGACATTACTGGTAAGTTTATTGTTACTCGTTACATCGGTTGTTTATGCCACTGAAGAAAAAACAGATAGTCCTCATTGGACTTATACAGGGAAGACTGGTGTAGATCATTGGGGTGATTTATCACCAGAATTTGCAACTTGTAAACTTGGGAAAAATCAATCACCTGTAAATATCTCCACTAATACCATTGATGTTGATCTACCGCCGATTGAATATAAATACACTATGTTAACAGCGGATACGATTATTAACACAGGTCACTCTATTCAAGTGAATATGTGGTCAGGTGGTGAAATTACTGTTGACGGTAAAGTCTTTAAATTAAAGCAGTTTCATTTTCATACCCCGAGTGAAAATACAATTGATGGTAATCATGCTCCTTTAGAAGCTCATTTTGTGCACTTGAATGAAGCTGGGGAAATTGCAGTTGTTGCTATGTTATTTGAACCAGGTGTTGCAGATAGAACCTTGTCTAATTTGCTAAAGGCAATGCCAATGGAAGCAGGGCAGGAAGCTAAACTAGATGCTCGTACTCTCGATTATATGCAAGGTGAATTCAAAACAAAAAATTATTTTCGCTTTAATGGCTCACTAACAACGCCACCCTGTACAGAAGGTGTGCGTTGGATTGTCATGAAAAATCCGATGACAATTTCTAAAGCTCAACTAGAAACCTTTCAAAAAGCACTAAAACGGCCGAATGCACGTCCTATTC
>JALVRY010000424.1:6860-9321 GCA_027024625.1 Thiotrichaceae bacterium | reverse complement strand
GATCGGCAAATATTGCCCATGCAGACAAAAAGGACTTTTGTTTTCATATTCTCTACGCTATTAATTATTTATCGTTACTATACTATTGCTTGCATGAAAAAACTTATACTTTGGCTACTCATTGCACTACTCATCCTCTTTATTGGCTTATTTATCTACGCCATTATAAAAGATCAGCAAGCAAAAAAGCCCCCCATTCCTCCAAAACCTCCCATTACAGAAGTTAAAAAAATTGGTCGATTACTATACCGAGCCGGTGAGAGACCTCTGGCTATTGCCAACGCAGACTATACAACAAGCGATGGGCAGAAAAAAACCAATAATAAGGGAGAATTTGAATACCAAAACGATGAAGAAATCACCTTTAAGCTAGCAACACTCTCTTTTACTTTACCTGCTAAAGCAGAGATTAGCGTTCGTAACTTAGTCAGTGAACCCAGCCAACAACATAATATTGCCACATTACTTGCCAATATTGATGAAGATAATCAGCTAGAAACAGGAATCCAATTAGGTGATATTGCTAGCAAAATAAACGCCATCGACATCAACAAAGCTGAAGATGATTTTATTCAAGCACTTTACTTACAACTGAATAAATACCCCAAACTTTCTTTTATACCTAGCTTAGGTATCAACCTAGAATCTCCACAAGCCAAGGCGGATACAGTCGGTCAGGCTATGCCCTTTGTTGATATTTTTCGCACTGCTCGCCCTTTTCAGGAATTATCTCCAAAAGGAATTCAATACGATAAGCATGGTTGGCCTATTAAAATCCCAGCAAAGAGCTTCGCGAGAACAAAGCTCTTACAAGGTACATTGCAAAATGCCATCCCAAATGGTGAATACACCGTCTTTTACGATGGTACAGGCAAACTATCCTTTGGTTCTGATGCATTGAAAACTTTTACTCAAGTGAACAAAGGTATCATCAAGCTTGATATTCAAACCAAGGATGCCTCTGATTACACCGAGGCTAATAGCCTAAGTGTGGTTATCAATTACAGCAAAGCTAGTGACCCTATTCGTAATATCCGCATTATCATGCCAGGCGGAATTTGTCGTGATAAGGAACAGGCTATCGATGCTAAAATTGATCCCGTGCAGTCAAACGATAACCCTTTTTTGCGTGTTACAAACTCTAATCAATGCCCTGAAACAACAAAATTCGTTAGCTTTGCTGAGCTTTATAAAGCTAATCGAAATCTTATTGTTTTCAACCCAGAATACCTTAAACATTTACGCAACTTCCGCGTTATTCGTATGATGAACTTTATGGAGTCTAGCCCCAGCTACAAATGTCGAAACCTAAAAAAAGAAGAATATACCGCCTGCTTAGATGAAGGTATCGCATGGAACGACAGGGCAACAATGGATGATTCTGTCTGGGGAGGTTCATCTCGAACAGCATTTTTACAACATAAAGGTGTACCTATTGAGGTACTTACCGCTCTTGCCAATCAACTTAACCGCGACCCTTGGTTTGTACTACCTCATTATGTTGATGATGAATATGTTGAGCAATTTGCCACTTATATTCAACAGCACCTTAATAAGACACTACATCCACATATCGAATACTCCAATGAAACATGGAATCCTGGGTTTCAAAGTCACTATTACGTCAAGCAAAAAGGCATGGACGAAGGCTTAGATAAAATACCCAAAAGCAAACACAGCTTTCGCTCTAATCGAGATGGCAGTTACTTCGCTAGCCTAAACTACTATGTAAAACGCTCACTAGAAATCTTTGATATCTGGAATAACGTCTTTGCTGATGACAAGCAACGCCTCGTTAAAATTCTTAGTGGACAACAAGGTGACACCATACTCAGTGAAGAAATGCTGAAATACAATAACGCCAGTCAGAAAATTGATGCTCTTGCCATTGGCTCTTATTTCTATGGCTGTATTGATCGTAAAAGTGCTCGCTGTGCCATTACCCCCAGTGTTTTAAGCAACGTGGAGTCAACTGATGATATTTTTGACATTATAGACCACGGCAAAGGTCGCCTAGGTGGTGATCCTTCCGCTCTAGAGGGAACATTAGATAAGCTGGAAAGGCAAGCAAAGGTCGCTCAAGAATATGGTGTGCAACTAATGACTTATGAAGGTGGTCAACACCTTACAATTATGGGAAGCATGGGTAATGCCGATCAGGATAGAAAAAATGCCTTACGCAAACTCTTCCGTGACGCAAATCGCGACCCTAGAATGCGTGAGCGTTATATTCGCCTATTAAGTCGCTGGAAAGAACTACACAAACAATACAGTAGTGTCAGCCTATTTACCCTCTATACAATGGCGCAATCTTACTACGATTATGGAAGCTGGGGCTTAAAAGAATGGCTTGATCAAGAGAGAGAAGAAGCCCCTAAATTTGATGCTGCGATGACCTTTCAAGAAGAAGTTGTTACACCTTGGTGGCAGGAAAATAAATCTACCCCAACCCCATAAGTAG
>JALVRY010000424.1:0-6850 GCA_027024625.1 Thiotrichaceae bacterium | reverse complement strand
ACCAGCAAATTGTTAAATTAATTATGCCCTCCTACTTAATTTCAACTTAATTCAAGTCGAATATTTAGATGATCGCCTTGGGCGGTAAATATTTGCCTTGTCTTCATCATATAAATATGAATCTGAAAACTGCTTAGGATCAAGCACACCCCCAACTAAAATTAGTGCAGTTCGTGTAATTTTATTTTCTCGTACTAAAGCGGTAATCGTATCAAGCGTGGCTGTTAGAATTTTTTGATCAGACCAACTGGTGCGATAGCAAACACTCACAGGACAATCTCCACCATAAAATGGAATTAACTCTGCAACAATTTTATGAATCCGCGTCACACCTAAATGGATTGCCAGTGTCGCTTTGTGTTGTGCCAAAGAACTTAAATCCTCACCTTCTGGCATGGATGTTTTACCTGCATAACGTGTATGAATAATAGTTTGCGATATATCTGGCAAAGTCAGTTCACATTTTAGGGCAGCCGCAGACGCACTGGTTGCTGTTACACCGGGAATAATCTCATAGTCTATTTTCAGTTCATCTAAACGCCGCATTTGCTCACCGATTGCCCCATAAATAGAAGGATCACCCGAGTGCAAGCGAGCAACATTATCACCTTGTGCATGAGCTTGTTTTATATGCTCAATAATTTGCCCTAGGTGCAATGAAGCCGTATCTGTTATTTGTGCATTTAACTTAGCAGACGCTAATATAGTTTTTGGAATCAAAGAGCCTGCATATAAAACAACAGGGCATTGCTGCAATAAACGCAGACCTTTAACGGTAATTAATTCAGGGTCACCTGGCCCTGCTCCAATAAAATATACCGTCATTGCTTGCCTCGATAACCACGTGGTGTATACACATATTGCGTATCTTTAATGACGCGTGTTTCTTGATTACCAACCATAACTAGGGTAAGCATATCGACTTGTTCAATATCAAGGTTTTCAAGTGTTGTAATATGTATTTTCTCTGTTTTACGGCTGAGGTTTCTTCCAATCATCACGGGGGTGTCTTTAGGTTTATAATCTAACAATATTTGCTTAGCCTTTTCTAATTGCCAACGACGCTTACGCGAGACAGGATTATAAAAAGAAACCACAAAATCACCTTGTCCTGCTGCATGAATACGTTTTTCAATCGTTTCCCAAGGGGTGAGTAAATCTGAAAGTGAAATAGTACAAAAATCATGAGCCAAAGGAGCACCCACTCGACTAGCTAGCATTTGCAATGCTGAGATTCCGGGTATTACCTCTATCTCAATATCTTGCCATTCAGGCTTATTCTCATAATCTAGCAACTCAAAAACCAGCGTTGCCATTGCATAAATTCCAATATCACCACTGGAAATAAGCCCAGTAACTTTCCCCTTTGCAGCCAAGTCTAAAGCAAGCCTTGCTCGCTCTATTTCTTGTCCTAGCGGTAAGTCATGCTGTTGAATATTATTAACTAGCTCATTTAGCAAATCGATATATAAACCATAGCCAACAATATCATCACATTGCTGTAGTGCCAGACGAGCAAGGGGAGCTAGACAAGCAAGGTCACCAGGTCCTGTGCTAATTAAATAGAGTTTTTTCATGGGGAGTCTTTATTGGTATCAGCAGAGCATTTAATCATAAAACATCAGAAATAACACGAGAGGATTAATCAGATAATGCAACAAGCGCACAGGTGGCTCGTTTATTTTTTTGTTTTGGAACAGTTAACTTTTGAGGGATTCCTCGTTTTTTTTCAGCATAAACCAAAGCTGCCGCTTCTGCTACGCCATAAACACCAACTTCTCGAAATACAATATCTGATTTATAACTGAGCTGATGCTCTACCGTGCGTAGTGTATCCACATCGTAGCAAACAAAAGGGACATTTAAACTCTTAGCCAGTTGAATCAAACCTTGTTCATTTTGCTTGAGATCAATACTGCTAATTGCCACAACATCGTCCATTTCTGCATTGATATCAGCCAAAGTATCAAGTAATAAGCTTTGCAACACATCCAATGGACAGCCTCTATCACAGCCCATTCCAACAACATAACGAGGTTGTGTATAGCTTTTTGCTGTTGTAATAACTAATTGTGCAGATAATATCTCACTGATTTGCTTTGCCCATCGATTTGCTCCCCCCTCATGCCCAGATAGTAAGGGAATAACAAACTTACCTTCCTGATCAATTATCAATACAGGCGGGTCTGTTTGCTTGCTTTGTATAACAGGTGCAAGTGTTCTGACTGCGATGCCTGTAGCTGTAATAAAGATAAGTGGCGTTTTCTTTTGGAATAATGTTTGAATATGCTGAGAGAATGGCTTTGGGCAATGAATATGCTCTGCTTGGGTTTGGCTTAATGCTTTAACAAGTTTTTGGGCTAGCGCATTACCTTGCCTTGTCAAACTAACAATAACAGGATTATTAGGCATAAAATTAATGGGCAAGAAAACGCTGACTCTTTATTCCCAGTTGTTCAAGATAAAAGGGAATATTTTTTTCACCACTCAAGTGCCCTGCACCAACAGCCACAAAAAATCGTTTGCTAGGATTATCTTTTATACGTTTAGCCAAACGCTTCGCCATCAATTGGTTTCTCTGTATCAGTAGTATATCCATCAATTTTTTTTCTAATACTTTGTCATTTCCTTCTGGAGCAATTTCTTCCATTAATTGCTCCATATCGGTCTTAGCCCCCTTTAAATACCACTGAAGCATTTTTTCAACACTATTTTTACCTGTTTTCTTATCAACTTCTAACATTTCTAAAGTTTCGTTTAACAATGTAACTTGCTCAGCTTCACTAAACTGTTCGAAGTAGCCCAGTTGCTCTGCGGTTGTCTCTAATCCACCTACTTGTTTTCCCTTCGCTTTTGCCATTGTATAAATATTAAAATCCAGTGGTTTAGTTAAAGGATGTTTTATTTGCGCTTCCAGCAGAGACACTGCCGCATAAACTGCCCATGTTCTCAATGGTTGCATTGACTTCAAACCAGCGGGTAGATTTATTTCTTTTAGATAGTGATCTAACCTTTTTTGTACCTTTTCAGGCAAGACATCATTTAAGGTTTTACCATCATTACGCTTCATCTTTATCTGTGCCAATGTGGTATCAGCAAATTCCATTGGGATTTCAGTTAATACCACATCACTTTTATTAAAAATTAATTTTGCGGCTAGTGGAAGCTGATTAACTCGGGGATCAGGTATATGAATAGTGCCGAACAACCAAGAAACTGGCTGCGTTTCAAGTTTCCATAAGATAGGAACTTGCAGTGTAGATTTCTGCTGTACTCCTTTTGCAAAGGAGACTGAAGATAAGACAAAAAGTAGTGAAACCCAAAAGAGTTTTTTCATAAAGATAAATATAATTTGCTTGGGGAGTAAAACTTCCAGAGTTTCCTTAAAGAGACTCTGATCAAGTCCAAAACATTGGAAGCGACACTTTAGTGTCGCCAGTAAGGTATTGAAATACTGTTGTTTCGGGCGAGGCTAAAGAGACTGTGTAAATTTCATCAACCCTGCAACTTTTCAGCTTCTTGACGTTGACTACTGCTTCCTTCAACCATGACTTCTTGAAGTATTTCATTTGCGGCTTCAATGTCTTGTAAATCAATATAAGCTTTAGCAATATCAATTTTTACACCTGCTTCAAACGAGTCTTCTTCTGGTGCTTCAACTTTATCAGGCGTTGTCGTGAAGGGTTCTGGTGCACTACCGTCAATCCCAAAAGCTGCCGCTGTATTAGCAGAGCCAGACGTTACCATCGCTGTTTTAAAGTCTTCCGTTGCTTTTCTATCTCTATTCCGTTTAATAAGACGTGATAACAAATATAAGCCTATCAAAATAGCAAGTAATGGAAGTAACCACGAGAATATCGATAGATTCAACCATGATGAAGATGACTTATTAGCACCAACCTCTGTCGCTGTTTCCTCAGGCAAATTCTGCGACTTAGCAGTTAGCTTATCAGTAATCGCAGCTAATTCTGACTGCAATTGTTTAATTGTTGCTTCATCCTGAGAAGATTTACTTTGTTGTTTTTCAATATCAGCTTTAAGAGATGTATTTTCCTGCGTCAAAGCCTCTAGTTCTGCCTTGAGTGTCGCCACTTGCTCATTTAAAGCATTAGTGTCAGTTGTAGAAATTGTACCAGCCTCGGCAGAGGCATCAGTCGCTGCTTTTAACTTTTCTTGCAACTGCTTTACTAGGGCATCTGAATCCTCTTGATCCTTTTCATACTTTGTCGCTAAAGCTTGTAGCTGTTCTAATTCTATTTGTAAGTCTTCTAATTTTTTACCATCAGCAGTAGTATTGCCGCTAGCGTCACTCGTTTGAGAATTTTCTTGTTCCGCTTCATACTTTGCTAATAAAGCGTTAAGTTGATCTAGCTGTATTTTTAGATCATCAATTTGCTTATTCGCCGCATCTAATTCAGCATTATTATCTGCTTGCTTAGCTTGCTCTGATTTAGCTTTATTAGCTTCGGCTAATAATATTTTTTGCTGCTCAACCTCCGCTTTTGCATCCGCTAACTGTTTTTCAAGGGCAGAAACATCAACTTTGCTAAGCTCTTCATTTTCAGCTTCAAGCTTAGTCACCAATGCTTGCAGTTGCTCATTCTTGATCTTAATGTCTTCAAGTACATTCTTTTCGTTAGCTACATCGGCTTTTTCTTTCTCTTTTTCTAGTGACTGAATGCGTTCTTGTTTCTTGCTTAAAGCCTCTTCTAAATCTTTAATTTTCTGCTCTAGAGCAGCATTATCAGCACTTGAAGCACCTGTAGTAGATTGAGTCGCTGATTCTACGTCTCCACCGTCACTAGATAATTTTTCCTTTAACGACTGGATTTGTTTCTCTAATTCAGCATTTTGCTCTTGTAGCTTTTTAAATTCAGCGGGATTAACGGGCTTAGGTGCGGGAGGCTTAGGTTTTAAACCTTCGATTTTATCTTTATCTGTAAGCTGGAGAGTTTTTCCAAGACGTAGGCTGTTAATATTGTTTTTAGAGAAAGCATCTGGATTATTCTTAAAAATATCCTTCATGATAATGCCATACGACTGCCTAGCAACATCTGGATAATTTTTTGCTACAATTTTAGAAAGGCTATCACCAGACTTTATTTCATATGTACCTGCAGCCAGTAAAGAGGAAGAGAATAAAACACCCCCAAGCAAACTCACCAACAACGGTAAACTTGTAAATATTGTCGTTTTTATGTTTTGTGTAGAATGCTGTTGTCGCACGTTACTCTCCATACTTTATCGCGTATCAAGAAATATCTCACATAAAGCTAAATCAGCCAGACTAGCCTGACTCATCAAGTCAGCCATGAGATTTTTTGAAGTACCAGAAAATCATACTGGAATACCCCTTTTGCTAGAATTACTCTGAATAGAAAAAAACTTTATACAAACTAATAGCTCTTTGTTTGTATATCTAGTTCAAAGTCATTCAACCCTTGATTATAAAATCTTAGCGATACTCTCAGCCGCACGCTTCACATCGAGGAAGATTAAACCAAGACGAGCATTTTGCTGCTCCAAAATCGTTACAACGGCTTCATTTCCAGCATGAGTCATCAAAATATAACCGTTGTCACCCTTAATCAGTACTTGCTCCAGTGCTCCACGACTTAGCTCTTCAGATGTTCTATCACCCAAAGATAATAAGGCGGCACTCATTGCACCAACACGGTCTTCGTCCATGCCTGCGGGTAACAATGCAGCCATCATTAGGCCATCGGTTGAAAGTACTGCTGATGCTTCAATATCAGCAGTTGAGCCGTTTAAGTCACTTAAGATGGAATTAAGCATTTCAGAACGCATGATGTTCTCCTTTAGTAGTATCTATATTTAATTTTATAATGTTTATATGAATAACAGTTGTGGCACATGTAGCCTCTTATGAGACTTCATCGTTATTATCGAGTAATATCAATAAATCACATGTAAAACTTTAAGCACCAAATGCTTCGTCTTCTGTTCCATAACGAATTTCTAGAGCCCAAATCAGATTTTTAAATGCCATTTGATTCAATTGCGGTACTCCACCAACAATCAAAGTAAAACGCGTGTCACCAATATACAGAGGCCAAAAACCAATTTCACTATTACCATTTGCATCAATCAAACCCCACGCTTTTTGCCGATGTCCTAAATTATCTTTTAGTACTTCTTTATGTCGAACATAGGCAGCCGTAAGGTTGGCACTTAATGCTGCAAGCTCTTCTGCCACTTCGTGAGGGTAACCTGACGCACCTAAGTATAGTCCACGCCCTTCGGCTAGGACTGCCTTTCCATCACTGGATAATGGTTTTAATAGCTCTGGCAAAATGCTTTCTATACTATCCGTTGGAGCAGCTTCACTCTCATCATGTCCGTAGATGAAACCTGCTTCTTGCATCCAATGCACAAATTCTAGTGCAGCTTTTCGCTTTAAACCACTCAATTGACAAGCAATATCAATATTAAACTGTGGCGTTTCAGGCATTTTTAATAAATTATGTAAAAAGGAACGACCCGCATCTGGTGCATCATCCTGTACAGCATAGTAGCTCCCACCAGGGGTAATGCCTAAATATAAGTCGTCACCAAGTGCGTAATCACTCATGCTGATGTTACTCCTGGGTCTAAAGATAATAATAATGATTGGATTAACATGGATACATCATCCCGCTCTCGCGCATCCACTTCAAAAAGAGGAGAATTTAGTGACAGTTGATCCAGCCATTTACGATAGTCCTGTAAATTTGGACTACGTTGCATATCCATTCGAGTGATACCAACAACCAACTGTTGCTTATCAATAAAGTCTCTAAAAGAATGGGTATAAAATTTTAAGTCACGTAATGGATCAACCCGAGTATTA
>JALVRY010000423.1 GCA_027024625.1 Thiotrichaceae bacterium | reverse complement strand
GGTATTGGGTGTGCCTATATTTTTTTGATTAATGTTGTCTCTTTTTACTTCTTTATAGGCACTTATAATTAAGTTAGTGCACTCTTTGCGTTGGCGGTCGTAAAGGCTTGAGCCATATTGCTCTTTGTCGGGATGAAATATATTCATCAATAATCGATAGTGTTTTTGGTATAGATGCTTGGATCTATCGCTTTTTCTCTGATTAAATAGAACACGATAACTGTCGTGAGTGTTCAATTGTATGTGCTGAATGATAAATCTCAAGCAAGTATCATAAAGTTCGCTAACAGGT
Organism: Thiotrichaceae bacterium; assembly: GCA_027024625.1. GTDB lineage: Bacteria > Pseudomonadota > Gammaproteobacteria > Thiotrichales > Thiotrichaceae > S015-18. Next base: position 9,106 of record JALVRY010000423.1, on the reverse strand, counting down.
AATTTGTGGTATTCCGCCCAATAGTGCATCTTTGTTTTCGATGAAAGTGTTGTCAGTAGTTGGCTGATATAGCCTAAATTTTCATTACTAAGTAAGTCATCGTTATTTTGACTAGATAAGTAGTGAACTATTGATAGCACTGATAGTTGCTTCATATTCTGACTAGCATTAATAAGTAATAGAAGGGAGTCATTGTAACAAAATTATACGCTTGTTAAACCTGCTTATTTGCAAGCTATTAGAGCTTATTAGCTATTAATTTAATTCGTGGCTTCACTACGGTGCAGTGAGGCCACGGATTATTCAGATTTAAACAAATATTTCTTATGTGCCTTTCTTTTCTGAATAGCCTAGAGTCTTATCAGTGCCGTAGCCATAATAGTCATAATAGTAATCACCATAGCCAGATGTTTGTTTCACTTTAGTAAATACAGTTCCAATAATATTAGCTTGTGCATTCTTTAGACGGTTATATGCATCTTGAACGGCTTTCCTTTTAGCTTGCCCATACGCAATAACAAATAATGTTGCATTAACATAATTGGATAATACCAATGCGTCAGCTAATCCCATGACAGGTGGTGCATCAATAATAACAGTATCAAATTTTTCAGTAGCAAGTGTCATTAGCTCTTGCATTCTATCACCTGATAAAAGTTCCACAGGATTTGGAGTATTTGGCCCTGCTGTAATAACAAAAAGACCATCAATATCAGTTGCTTTTGTTGCGGCCTCCTCATCGATCTGATTGGTTAGATAGTTAGATAGACCTTCGCTATTATCGAGTTTTAACTTTTTGTGCAATGCTGGTACGCGTAAATCACAATCAATCAGTAAAGTGGTTTTCCCTGATTGACATAGCATTGTAGCCAAATTAATGCTAAGACTTGATTTTCCCTCTGATGGCGTTGCACTAGTAATAAGCAGTGACTTAGGCATGCCTTCTTGTGTAGAAAACAATAGATGAGTTCGTAGTGTTCTAATTGCTTCTGAGGTAGATGAATTTGGATTATTGATATCCAGCAAGGCGGGATCATCTTTCCTGCCTTTTACATAAGGTAATAAGCCTAATACGCTAGTATGGGTCAAGCGCTCAATTTCTTCGGAAGACTTCACAGTATCATTCAAAAACTCACGTAAAAAGGCGAAACCAATACCAACAAATAGCCCTAGTACCATACCTAAAGCAAGGTTTAGCTTAATATTCGGCTTGTGTATTTTATAAGGGACTTCAGCTCGGTCTACTACAGACAAATTGTTTGTTCCAACACTACCAGCAACACCAACTTCTTTCATTCTTTGTAGCAAATCATTATATAGCTGTCGATTTGTTTCAACTTCACGCTTTAGGGTATTGTATTGAATGCTGTTATCCTTAAATTTCATGTAATTACTTTTTTGTGCTTTTAGCTTTTTGCGTATGTTATCTTCTTTTTGCTTGGCAGCGATGTAAGCACCTTTTAATATGGAGCTGGCTGCTCGTTGAGAGCTATTTATTTCTTTCCGTATTTCGGAATCCAGCTCTTTAATCCGGCCTCTAATTTGTACCATTAGAGGATAAGCAGGTTTATAAATTCCAAGCTTTTCTTGATACTCAGCCTGAAGCTTTGCTTTGCTTTCTTTTAGCTGTTGAACAACGGGGTTCTCTTGAACTCGAGTTGCTTTGCTTGATTGTGTTGTGTGCTTATATTTGCTTTCGGCATCGATTCGTTCACTTTCTGCCTCTGCTAAAGCTTTATTTAATGCGGAAAGCGACTGAGAGGTAAGTGAATAGTTACCACCTTTTGCATCTTCAATATTGATAATACCTCTTTCTTTTGCATATTTAACTAGGTCGGCTTCAGATTCTTGCAAACGGCTTTTTGCTTGAACTAGTTGTTCTTTTAAGAATGTTTCAGCATAACTGGCGGCATCAACACGGCGGTCTAAGTTCATCTTGATGAATTTATCTGCTAGTGTATTGACAATATCAGCAGCAAGCTCAGGGTCTTCATGATCATAGTAAATATTAACAATACGAGAATTTTTTACAGGGCTTACAGTTAAACTCTTGAGAAATAATGTTTCGGCAGGTACTTTGCCTATCTTACTTTTGTTTATTTGAGATTCTTCATCTCCAATAGAAATAGAGCCGATGGCTTGCTTCAATTCATCTTTGATATTGTCAAGAAACTCAGAAAAGAAGGGTTTGGCGAGCTTGTCCCCTTCTAGCCTATGATCTAAGTTAAGCTCATCAATAACTAGCCTTGCTAGTGCCTTGCTTTTTAATAATTCATATTGTGTCTGGTAAAAATCTTTACCTGTAAAAGCTTGCTCCTGCGTATTCACATCATAGCTAACTACTTTTTCACTATTTTCAGGGTTTATCTGTAAAGTAGTGCCTGCTCGATAAATTGGTTTCATCAGCAGAGTTACCACAAGTGTTATCAGAAAAATAAATAACGTGAGTGTAATGATAAGGGCTTTATTTCGTGAAAGAACCGCCCATAGCTCACGCAAATCGATTTCATCATCAGTTTGCTCAGGCGGGGATGCATAGTTAGGGTAAGCGTTAGTAGGGTATAAAACATCAGCCTGTCCTACAGCAAGTTGATTATGCTCTTGGTTTGAAGGTAATGATTTTGCTTTGTCGTTATTATTCATAAGAAAGTGTCACTAGAACAGCTAGAAAGATAAATGATTCGCCTTTGCACCAATTAAAAATAAGGCTTATCACATAGGCTAATTTCTTGATTATTTATTTGCTAAAAGAAAAATAGGGCGGGTATGGATTTATTTCTCAAATCCATACCCGCCTCCTTTCTATTTTACTTGGCGGCACCGATAAATGGAATATTAATTCGAATATCTTTTAACCACTGACGAGCACCAGAGCGTTGAACGATAATTTTATCTTCATTCTGCAAATAAGGATCTTTATTTGCGCCGCTATTGATATCTTTCAAATTAAGTAAATATGCTTTTATTTGGCCTTTATTACTCTTTCTGAATAGTATGACTTCAGTTGGCTTTGCTAGCTCATCCAAGCCCTCCGCCTGAGCAATAGCCTGTAGAACGGTCATTTCCCCTCTGATAGGAAAAATACCGGATTTCTTTACATCCCCACTAACGGTAACTCTTTGATTGGTATATTCCTTAATAAAAATACTAACCTGAGGGTTTTGTAAATATGTTCTTTTTAAAGCGGACGTTATGGCAGACTGGAGTTGTTCTTGCGTTAATCCGGCTGCTTTCATTTTGCCAATAAGAGGCAGAGAAATATAACCATTTGGATTTACTCTAACATCCTGCGATAGCTCATCAGCTTGAAATACTTTAATTTCTAATAAATCATGAGGGCTTATATGATACGTGTTTGGTGCAGAAGTGTAGTTAAGCTCAGACAAGCTAGAAAATTTAATACCACTTGTTGCTTTACCTCCATCGCTACTACGACTAGATGTGCTTGATGAGCACGCAGATAATAAAACTAAAAGAGAAGAAAGAAAGATAAAAGTTAGAAAGTTTTTATTTATATTCATGGTTGGGCGACTCCAAAAAGAAAAGCATTATACTTTAGCACCTGCAATAAAGTTAAAATGTAGTGCCTAAACGGAATGCTGTCCACTTAAATTATTGCTACACCCACGCAAATGTGTGCTATTGTTGCCCAAGTTGACAGAACGAGGGGTAGAGATGGTGTGGGTTTGTTAGCAAATCAATCTGAATCTACTAAACTTTGGCTTTAGTATGCACAATGGTGCGGAATGGCTATCATTTTCCTTGATCCAGCCTTGCTTAAAAATGCCCCCCCATATAAAAAAGCAGTTCTTCTTGCAATTGGCATTTAAAATTATGGATTCAGGGATATATCAGGTTAGTTTCGTTATGATCCAACCCTAAATCTGTTAGGAGCCATTGTATGATTAGTCAACTTTTTCTCCAGTGGAATAGCTGCTATTAGTTGAGTGCAAATTGCCCTCCATAGTTCTTATGTTATATATTTAACTAGTTTATTAACAAGGCTTTCTTTTATTGTGCTATTGTCAGGCATGATAATAACTGGAATTGTTTTGAATCTGTACTAAAGTCTGTGTGAACTCCTGAGATGAATCGAGGGGTTTTGACACTTTTTCTTTAATAATTGATGCTGTAAGTGTGCACGGTAGGGCGGTAGCGTGGTGATGGATGGTTGTGGTGCACTTAATATTTTAATTGCGTTTGGTAGTATTTTCTAATTTTTGGCAATTCATGCTTTATCTAAAAACTATTGTTTTAGTGGATTTATAATCTTTAGTTTTTTTACGTATTTGAAGTTCATCCTGCGTGTCCTCTGAATACAAAATACTGCATTCACTATTGATGGCACTGGCAGGTATGCCCTTAAAAGGTTTTAGGTAATCATGTCTGGTATTCTGAATAGCTGGGATAGATAGAAAAATTTAGGTTGAGGGTTGGATAAAGTTATTTTGGTTTGTTGGTGAGGTGATTCCAAGATTTAACCCTTGTCATCGTGCTAAAATAAAACTACACCACAACTGTTGAGTAATGATTGTCATGAAATTTCTAGATGTAAAAACGGACTATGCATTTAAAAAAGTCTTCGGCTCGGAAGACTCGGTACCTGTACTGATTAGTTTCTTAAATGCAATTCTAGACTATCAAGAAGACTCCAAAATAATCGACTTGGAAATTGTAGACCCCTATCAAATTCCACTACTAAAAGGAATGAAAGACACCTTCGTCGATGTAAAGGCTAAATTAAACAACGGAAAGCATGTCATTATTGAAATGCAAGTGCTCAATGTAAAAGGCTTTGAAAAGCGCATCTTGCATAATGCAGCCAAGCAATATTCACAACAACTAAAAAAAGGAGAGAATTACCAGTTTGTAAACCCTGTTATTGCGCTAACATTCACTGACTTCAGAATGTTTGCAGACACAGAAGAATATATCAGCCATTTTAGGTTAATCGAAAGAAAGCGTTATATTGAATATTCCGATGATGTAGAGCTAATTTTCATAGAGCTGCCAAAATTTAACAAAGCCGCCGAATCTCTCGATAATATAAAAGAAAAGTGGATATACTTTCTCAAAAATGCAGGAGATCTGGATTACATCCCCAAAACACTATCAGACCCCTGTATAGACAAAGCTTTCCAAGTAATAAATGAAGCATCACTCACACAGGAAGAGTTGGAGTTGCAAGAGAAACGTTATGATTTTATCCGTATGCAAAAAGGAGCATTGGAGCTAGCAAAAGAACAAGGCATAGAGCAAGGCATAGAGCAAGGCATAGAACAAGGAAAGCTAGAAGCAGCAAAGAGCCTCCTTGATATATTGGATAATAAGACAATTGCAGAAAAGTTGAATTTACCGCTTGCTAGCGTGGAGCGGCTCAGGTCGGGTTGAAAGACTAGGGGCTCAAATAAACTGTTCTAAATGGACACTGCTATTTGATGAAAGATAGGTTCTATTCTCTTGTGAGTGTTAAGTACCCTCCTCAAACACCCTAACCGCCCGACTAACCGTCGAATAATGAACACCAAAGAAAGGTGAGATCTCCTTCGTGGAATAATCACCAGAAGCATAAGCCAGAGCCATTGCCCTTTTGCGGTTTGGCTCATTCGCTTCATGCCAACTTATGGTGCAAAAGATGACTATCATTGCCTAGATCCATATGGGTTAGCTACATGGATGTAGTGTATGCCGTTTGTGCAGGAGCAAAAAATGGTGACTGGTGCAGAGCAGCTTTAAGCTCACAACCAAAACCAATGAAAATCTGGCTGCATAATGGTTTAACGTAGAAACGGATCAGACTAAAGAGCAAGCTGAAGAGTGAAATAGGGTTGCTCAGTTTAAGGGCATGATTTAAGTGCTAGTAATTTTTATTACCTCTTGATTATGAAGGGCTAATGGGTGACTCTGCTCTCTGTTAAATTTATTTTAATGCGATTATTTTACCTGCCCCTGTATTTTTGTTTTTTGCCTCCGTTTTTTTTGCATAACGCCAAGGTGTGGACTACACTCTGTGTACTACAGAATAAATTGAGCATAAAAAATGTTTGCAACCAACGTAAGAAACCTAAAAAAAAATCCATCTCTAGCCTTAAAGCATGCCGAAAAAGATCCTGTATTAATACTCAAAGGAAATGAGCCAAATGCTGTACTTGTACACCTTGATAGCACGTTAGCAGAAGCTACTGAAGGTTTGCGACCAGCATTGGCAGCTAGCCTATATCGCGACGGCCTAGTATCCCTGGGTAAAGCGAGCCAAATAAGCGGGTTGGCACTAAGTGAATTCATTACCCATCTTGCAAGCCTAAATATCGAGATAGTTCGCCATGATGAAACCGTTGATAATGAAGTAAAAGATGTTTCTGCATGGCTATCATCATAAGTGATGCTGGTCCATTAATAGCACTTGCACAGATAGATGAACTGCATTTGCTGGATCAGCTTTTTGGTCAAGTGCAAATACCGGATGAGGTTATGCAAGAATGTTTGGTAAAACAAGGGGCGGATACAGAGATAATTCAGCAAGCAGTCAAAGACAGCAAGCTAAATATCGTGAATGTCAATATAGAATACGAATTTCCCAGGAGCTTGGGTAAAGGTGAATGCGGAGCAATGCAATTGGCATTAAACAATGATCAATCACTACTCACTATTGATGACCAACTAGCTCGTCGGAACGCAATTCGCCTAAAGCTAAATTTTATAGGGACTGCGAAAGTACTAACTTTAGCAGAACGAAAAGGACTCATTAGCAGTGCAGAAACATCTCTTCTATCAATGATTGATAATGGATACAGAATTTCACCTAAATATTTAGGATGAAACAAGCCATTGCTATCGGTATTTGTTATTCACAACCTAACTGTTTGATTGCAAGACCCCATTTTTTTACATGCTATAATTGGGAGTAACAACATTAACTGGATAGCACTATGAATAACCAATCAATTCTAAAAGACATTTCTATATTACCGCTTAATGCCCAAAGAGAAGTTATTGATTTTATTGACTTCTTAAAAACTCGCTATGCGACAGAAAGTAAAGATCAAAAGAAAGCTTTATCAGCAACACCTATTGAAGATGAAATATTTATTGGTATGTGGCATAACCGAAAAGACTTGGAAGATAGCAGTGAGTGGGTAAAAAAATCAGAACGAATAAGACTATTGCAGAAAAGTTGAATTTGTCACTTGCTAGTGTAAAACAACTTAGGCTGGATTGAGGAAAGGGGGCTAAGTGAACTGTACTAGATGTACAAACTGCTACTTGACACTTATTAACATAACTGAATTAAAGGGATTAGAAGCATGCTGAACTGCTTAAAGCTTCATATTTAAACATGGACTACAATTCCCATTATAAGAATACTGGAGTTAACTATGACAACTGATGATCTGCTCAGACGAATAACGATAGAAACAGATAAATGTGGAGGTCGTCCATGCATCCGAAATATGCGTATTCGAGTGAGAGACATACTTGATATGCTTGCTAGCGGTATGACACAAGAAGAAATCCTAGAGGATTATCCTTATTTGGAGGCAAATGATATTAAAGCTACATTGCTATATGCAGCTCGCCAATTCGATCATCCTGTTTTAAGCGCGGCATGAAGTTTATAGTAGATGCGCAACTTCCGCCTGCACTAGCCCGTTTTCTCACAGCCAAAGGAGAAAATGCCTTCCATGTATTGGATAGACAAATGATGGAATCATCAGATAGTGTAATTTGGGACTTGGCAATGCAGGAAAACCTGATAATAATAACGAAAGACGAGGACTTTCAAATGCGTGCATCTGTTAGTATGGACTTTCCAAAAATAATATGGGTGCGGTTGGGTAACAGTTCAAAAAAAGCACTCCTTGATTTCTTTGAGAAAAAATGGGATCAAGTGAAGTTTGAACTAAAGAATGGAGTGAATCTGATTGAAATACGTTAAGTGCTCTCCTCAAACGCCCTAATCGCCCAGCTAACCGTAGAATAATGACCCCCAGAGAAAAGTGAAATCTCCTTCATGGAATAATCGCCAGAGGCATAAGCCAGAGCCATCACCTTTTATGCATTCCCACGCGGGAGCGTGGGATTAGATGTACAAACTGCTACTTGACGCAAGATAGGATTTGTTCTCTTGTAAGCTAAATACACCCATCAATAAAAAATGCTTACTGTTAATGAAAGATATACCTTAGCTTGTTTCATAACCTGTTTGGAATATACTGAGGTATATCAGAAGTAAAAAGGAAAGAGAGATGCAAACATTTGACCAAATTCTTAACAAGACTCATTATTTGCCAGAAAGAGTTCAGAAAGAGATATTGCACTTTATAGAATATACTTTGGCAAAACACAATGTTGACTACAAAATACAAGAACCTACTCAAGCTGCTGACTCTTTTAGTATTTATCAATCACTAGACTTAGGCAAGGGGGGATATTCTCAAACCCCATCAAATGAGGCAAAACAAGGTATACGTGAACTGCTGAAGAAGAAGCACAATAAATGATATTAGTTGACACTGGGCCGTTAGTAGCACTGTTTGATCCACAAGATCCTTATCACAAAAACTGTAGCTCGCTTCTAAAAAAGCTTAAAAAACCATTAATAACAACAGCTCCAGTACTAACAGAAGCCTATCACCTACTCCGCCCTGATAGTCAAGGTAGTATAGCATTGCATAAATTTATTGAGCAAGGTGGGCTACAAGTTTGGTTCATGGATAGCACGAAACTTAGAGAAAGCCTTAAATTAATGAAAAAATATGTAGACCGACCTATGGACTTTGCAGATGCTTCTTTAGTTGTTGCTGCTCACCACCTCAAAACCAACCGTATATTTACAGTTGATCGTAATGACTTTTTTGTCTATCGAATACAAGTTGGGCATAAATTAAAGTCATTTGATGTCATTGCCTGAGTAATATCAGCTGTGCTGGATTGCAAGACTTGACCCCTTTATTTCCCGAGAAGTGACATGATAAAGTGCACCTGCATATTCGATTCTTAAAGGTCTTGCCATGCATGGATGGTATAGTTATAAAACTGTGACTGTAAGACCTGACCCTGTTTTTTCGTAACAAGGGATTTGTTTGGAAGTGATTCATGAAAAAAA
>JALVRY010000422.1 GCA_027024625.1 Thiotrichaceae bacterium | reverse complement strand
ACCTGCTGCAACTATCGCTCTCACACCTATGTTAATTAACTCTGTTGCTAAATTTGCCGCTAATTTATGACGATTTTCCCACGCTTCAACTGGATTTTTCCCTTTAACTTTTCCAAGGTGACAGCAGTTGATAAAGGCAAATTCTGGTACTTTGCGCATTTGACGGATTTCAATAGGTGTAAGGAAGATATCATCACCTAAAACCATCCCCGTCACTGGCTCATTGTAGTCTCCACCTGCATCATAATTAAATACGCCATGCCCCGCCAAATGCAAAACGCGATAATCACTGGTATGTAGAGCATTTAACACAGAGGGGGCATTGGTTCGTATTTCGCTATTAACCTCAAAGCCCTGTTGTATCAACTGTTTCGATACACTTTTTGCTTCACTCGTTGCTGCTTTCAAGTCTGTAAACTTTTTCGTTGGTGGATTGCCCACAACCAAGGCAGTTCGCTTGCTTGGGTTAATCACAACCTGTCGATAATGTGATGTCTGCAACTGTCTTAACATACCAGAACTCACCGCAATTGGTGGTTTACCAACATCCAAACGATTTTGCATCAATTCCCATGGTAAACTGGCTGATTGATTATTCAAAACTAACATTAAATTATTCAAGTCATGCGTATGATCTTTAAGAATATTGGGAACTAATAATTCGAATAATGTTTTGCCAATCTCCCGATCATCAATACTGTCCCTAGTGGCAATTTCGACAAATTTATCGACTAATTGGCTCTGTGTAGGCTGTAATTCTGCTTCTACTCTGGCCCGATCGGTTAAAGTGATATAGCGTAATACACCTTTATGATCACCCTCTATTTGAATACGTTGCCACCAGCCTGATTGCTCTTCGAAACTGATACGACGATTCCCACCTTGAATTGTTTGTAAGTGTGAATGTATTAGAAAATCTCTTTTATACTCATACTGAGCTGAAATTTTCTTTAAAAATTTAATCGCTTCAACGGCTTTATCTTCGTACAATTCGATAAATTCAATGGCAGTAATTGCACTGTTTCTACCTTGGTGATTTTTCTTTAGTGCTTTATTTGCTCGTTTAACCGCCCGTAATATACAAGTTATAGACTCCTGTGGTTGTAAACCGCCAAAACCACTACCCACTAACAAGGTAGAAATACTAAGTGACATGGGTTCAAAATTATCTAATTCCCCCACTCCTTGACGATGGTCACGAACTAACAATGCATAGTCGAGCAAAGCATGCGTATAGCTATCTAGCAAATCCCCCGATGTTAACTTACCGACCTCTCCTAGACCTGTGATGATGGCACCAGCAGGCTTACTTCGGTTATTTAACAATACTTTTGACGTATTAATTTTGCCTGGATACATTCCTAAGCGAAGTAACTCCCGCATTCGTCCATTGAGTCTCTGATCTAAAACATCTTCAGCATTGACTATCGAATCGCCATCATAGTGTCCTACTACAACAACATTTTTTATATGTTCTAAGTTGCCATGAACAACCGAGACATTCACCTTGATCTCTTGCTCAGTTTTACTATTTTTTGTAGAAAAACAAAGAGCAGCTGACAGAAGTTCTCTTTCATCAGGGTATAGGCTTGGCACTTGTCTCGGGAGGCTACTTTGAGTATCTTCAATATTGGGGAGTACTCTGCTCAATTGTTGCGTACTTCCTGACTGTAATAAATCAGAAATACCTTTAAATCCAAAGGAATAGTTAACTAACTGTCCATGCTCCGCAGGTATGAACCACAGTTTTTCCGCAACAACCGATGTCTCATCCCAGCAACTAAAGCCATCACCCCGTTTGCTGGCAATGAAAGATATCTCTCCTTCGTTCTCACGGTAGCTTGCAGGTGTTAAATCTGCTTGCCCTGCCACATAACAAATCGGTGATGCATTAATGTCAATTTCATCTAACTGCTTTCTCACCGTAGCTGCACTTGTTAAACCACCGTAGCCGTACCACGTATCTTTAAACTCTGGGAGAATTCCCTTCCACTTTGCTTTATCAAAAAGATCATTCGGCAATAGTTCTAAAATCCCTGGATATTGCGAAAGCTGATTGAGTAGTGCTGTATCATCCTTTGGACTTTCTATCAGCTTCATTAATTTACTCAGCCGATGCTGACCTAACAATAATTGCACTATACGGTAACTGCCAGAGAGTGAGCCTCCTAGCATGACTACTTGGCAATCTGTTTCTTTGGTTAATTCTTCCCAGACCTGAGGATATTCTAGCATGAGTGCTTTTATCACTAAGCCGCCGGTGGAATGTGCTAATAGACGAATAGTATGTTTTTCACCCGATGCTTTGATCATCGATAGGTGTTGGCTCAATAATTCACCTAGTTTTCGTCCTGCAAGTAAATGTGAGCGTCTCCAATCATAAGTAAAAGGGATGATATTATGTGTCGCTGATAAATAAGAGAGTAGCGGCTCATAAGCACCATCAACTAAACCAGATGCTTTAACCCCTGCCTTGCTTAACTTTAATTTACTAAAATCACCCCATTCTAGCGAAGCGATATCCATCCAAACAGCTTTGCCTTGCAAGCTTAGCTGAGAGCCAAAAATTCCCGGAATAAAATATAAACTGGTTTGTTTTTCTAACTGCTGTGAACGTGTCGTTGCATAATTATTTTGTAATTTAGATCGCAAAGGCAAAAACATTCCTAATGTGCCTAGTGGATTAAATAGCGCCTCTTTAATACGAGTTCGAATTACATTGTGCTGAAAATATCTAAAATGACTGGCTTCTGAACCTCGCTCTAAAAAATAACGGCTTGCATCATTAAGGCGTAAACAGCCACCATACATTGCCGAGGTATTGACAATTAAATCATGTTCTTCATCAAATATTTTGCTCGCGATCCATTTTTTTAAACGTGCAATAAATCCTGTACCTGAAATCTCACCCGCAATTATCGTTAGTTCATTTTCCAATTTAACAGAACGTCGATTAAGCAGAGCTATTAATGGCGATGTTGGGGACATACTTTCAATCCCCGGTAGCACATCGGCTTTTTTACCTTCTTTTAAAATTGCGAGTAACAATATCTTTATAAACTCAACAACACCAATCAATTGCGGTACAGGAATAAGCTTTAGAATGTTGTAAGTTGCATTGATTGCATCTTCAATACTTTCTGAGG
>JALVRY010000421.1 GCA_027024625.1 Thiotrichaceae bacterium | reverse complement strand
GCTACTACTTTGCCTTTGTTCCCAAGCTATACACTGACTTTGGAAAAGATAATTATTGCGAAGGTATCATCCACGACTCTCGTCGTGATAACGCCTGCGAACGTATCCCTGCCGAAGTAGAAGAAATCTTCGAGCAAGCGGCTAGATCAACCGAAGGCACTACCCTTGCCTATCAATGGCAAGGTAAACAAGTTGTACCTGTACTCAAAGATGACTCAGCCAAAGATCGGCAAGCCGAAATCCAATGTAATCCTTGGATTCATGAGATGCAGCAAGGCATATTGGATCATTATAAGCATTACCAAGCTATACAAAAGCTAACAGGCTACCGTTCACAAGATGTTTTATCTTATGTGCATGGCTTACTAGAGCGAGCTATCGTCTACCCCAGCAAACAAGAAACCCATTATCTCACGCAACTCGTACATACCGAGGATTTTGGGCACGATGATATTTTAGATATTGGCAAAAAAGCCATCGCCATAAAAGACTTTTTAAAACCCGTAAAACTAATAAAAACCATAGAAGTCACCGCATGGCGATATGCTTTATTTACCAATATACCCACCTCATTGGCTAATTTTATGTTCAGGGTGTTTTTCCTGCATGCGGTAAAAAAATAATGTCTAAAAAAAATCAGCTCACACAAAGTCCACTTAAATTATTTATTTACGCGACAGCCTTCCGCTTTTCATCAGGTCAAGGGCGTTGTTTTAGCCCCGGAATTAAAGCCATGCTGCAATACTACATGGAATCACTCAAAATTAATCTGCTCAATAAAGACGCATTAAAATTTGCCTTATTCAAGCTAGGTCGATTTTAATGTCATTATTAGTAAATAAGGCAAAGGTACAAATATTACTTTCTACCTATAACGGTGCAAAGTGGCTAGATGAATTACTGGCATCTTTACTCAAGCAAAGCTACCAACACTGGCAATTAATTATTCGGGACGATGGTTCGCGCGACTCCACTTATGCAATACTAAAACGCTGGAAACAATGCCACCCTGAAAAAATTATCCTCATGCGAGATAGAGATCATCTTGGCAGCAAAATGAGTTTTAGCCGATTGGTTAAATGCTCTAATGCCCCTTATTTGATGTTTTGCGATCAGGATGATGTTTGGCAACTTGAGAAAATTTCTATTCAGATGCAGATGATGCTAGAACAAGAAAACAAATATCAAAAACACACCCCCATTTTGATTCATTCTGACCTAGAAATCGTCGATAAATCATTAAAAACTAAGCATTCATCTTTCTGGCGGTTACGGGGATTTAAACTACAGCAATCCAAGAAAAAATATCTTGTGCAAAATGTAGTAACAGGTAACACATGCTTGTTTAATCGCTCAGCCGCACGTCTGGCTTTTCCGTTAAACCATAAAGCAATGGAGCATGATCGTTGGTTAGCTTTATCAACCGCATGGTTTGGGCATATTAAAGAAATCGATTTGCCGTTGGTTAAATATCGTCAACATAATAATAATCAAATTGGTGCTTTTGTTAATTACTTTAGCATCCGTAAAAGTGCAAAATCATGGAGCTTACAAGCTGAATATTTCTTAGATTGCTACAAACATCGGCTAACACAACAAGAACGAGAAAATATTACTGCATTAGCAAAACTATACAAAAAAACAAACTGGCTACAACGCCGCATAATACTAATAAAAGAAAAAATAAGAAAAGATGGAGTCATACCTAACTTAGCTTTATTGCTTTGGGCATAAATGATCAAGCACTAATAATTGAACAAATCCCAATCAATTTATAAGTAGGAATGCATAATTAAGTGACTCTGGCTTCTATGAGGGTGAGGGGGGAAACGTATAATGATAATAAAAAAAAGAAGAGATGATGTAGCTGTTATTGTGTTAACACATAATGCCGGTGGTTTATGGGGACGATGGATTCAGGCAATCAAACAGCAAACAATTCTTGCAGGCAAATACCTTGTTATCGACTCCTCATCAAAAGACCAAACCGTAGCAATTGCCAAACAAGCAAAGCTGGAAGTCTTTACAATTGATGCCGATAACTTCAGCCACGGCGGTACACGTCAACTCGCCGCTGAGCTTTGCGCCGATGCGAAGTATCTCGTTTATCTTACACAAGATGCCATCCTTACCCAGCACGACTCGCTCGAAAAATTACTCAAGCATTTTGAGAATCCTGAAATTGCATTAGCATACGGACGACACATCCCCCGCAAAAATGCCAGTACACTTGAAAAATACGCACGAAACTTTACCTATTCTGCAAACAGCTCCACCCGTAGCATTGATGATGTAAAAGAACATGGTTTCAAAGCCGCTTTCTCATCCGATGTGTACGCAGCATATCGTGTATCTGCTTTGCGGACGGTGGGTGGTTTCCCAAAGAAAATCATCGTCAGCGAAGACAGTTATGTCTCAGCTCGCCTATTACAAGCAGGATGGAAAATACACTATGCCGCTGAAAGTGAAGTTGAACATTCACACCAATACAATCTGCTACAAATTTTCTGTCGCTATTACGACATTGGTGTTTTTCAAGCCACTGAAAAACAGCTATTTGATAGCATCGGTAACCCAGATTCCGAAGGAGCACGGTTTGTTAAAGCACAAATTCGCTACTTAATGAAAAAGAACAAATGGCTAATCCCACACGCTCTAATCCAAACACTGGTAAAATATATTGCCTATAAATCAGGCAAACGATATGAGAAATTACCCAAGGTATTGAATAAATTATTCAGTGCTCAAAAAGCCTATTGGAACGATGACAGCATTTACAGCACCGCTCCACTTAACCTCAATTGGGTTTGTGTTGAAACAGAATCTGCCCCCATTGCGATCAAAAACAAATTAACCAAAAATAAACTGAAAGCATGCAATATTTAGCCATGATTGATTTTCTAAACACTGCCTTGACCTTTCCTACTGTTTTTTACAGTGGCTTATTAGCTATCGTCACCATCTACTGGCTATTCTCCATTATCGGTTTTCTCGATATTGATATGCTAGATGCCGATGTTGATATAGATGTCGAAGCCGACAGCAACCCTTCTGTATTCAGTAATTTTCTGATCAAATTCAAGCTAGATGGCGTGCCTGTTACTCTATCATTATCCTTTATTATCCTATTTTCATGGATCATCTGCTTTCTAGTCGCACACTATGGAAT
>JALVRY010000420.1:2315-9506 GCA_027024625.1 Thiotrichaceae bacterium | reverse complement strand
TAGAATCCACCTAGGAAATTCAAACTGACACAAGCAAAAGCTCCTGAATAATACTTTGGCTTACTTCTAAAATATGCCATTTCTACTTGATAGCTTGAGCTGATAAATTTTAGAAGCAAACTAGATTATTTATTACGCATTGAATCAATATAGGGTATGCAAATATGAAATCTCTCAAATCCATTATAGGGTCACTAGGTTTAGCGATCTTAACATTGCCGTCAATGGCAATGGCAGCAGATGAGTTATCAGCAGGCGACACCGCTTGGATGTTAACTGCAACTGTTCTTGTTTTATTTATGACCATTCCGGGTCTATCTCTTTTCTATGCTGGCATGGTTCGCAGCAAAAACGCACTTTCTACTTTCGTACAAATCTTTGCAATCACTGCACTAATGACAATCCTTTGGGCTGTTATTGGCTACAGCATCGCATTCGGTGGCGAAGGTGCTTATTGGGGTGGACTAGATAAGATGTTCTTAGCAGGTGTGACTGTTGACTCTATGAGCGGCACTATCCCTGAGACTGTCTTTATGGTCTTCCAAATGACATTCGCAATCATTACACCTGCTCTTATCGTTGGTGCATTTGCTGAGCGTATGAAATTCTCTGCCATGCTTATCTTTATGAGCATCTGGTTAATCGTTGTTTATGCTCCAATCACACATTGGGTATGGGGCGACGGCGGCTGGTTAGGCGGCAAAGGCATCCTTGATTTCGCTGGTGGTACAGTGGTACACATCAACGCAGGTGTTGCTGGCTTGGTTGCTGCAATCGTTCTTGGTAAGCGTAAAGGCTACGGCAAAACAGCAATGCCTCCACACAACTTAACTTACACAATCATTGGTGCATCAATGCTTTGGGTTGGTTGGTTCGGCTTCAACGCAGGATCTGAGTTAGCAGCTGACAATGTTGCAGGTATGGCAATGGCTGTTACACAAATTGCGACTGCTGCTGCCGCGTTAAGCTGGATGTTCGCTGAGTGGATCTTCCACGGCAAGCCTTCTGGTTTAGGTATTGCTTCTGGTGCAGTTGCTGGTTTAGTTGCAATCACACCAGCTTCTGGTGCTGTTGGTCCAATGGGTGCTCTTGCAATTGGTCTTGCTTCTGGTTTCATCTGCTACCTTGGTGCAACAAAACTTAAGCAAATGTTTGGTTATGATGACTCATTGGATGCATTCGGTGTTCACGGTATCGGCGGTATCGTTGGTGCATTGTTAACTGGCGTATTTGCTGCAACTTCTCTTGGTGGTGCAGGTTTTGGTGATGGCATCGAAAGCATCGCAGGACAAGTTAGCGTGCAAGCATTGGGTGTTGGTGCAACAATGGCTTATACTGGAATTGCCACTTTCATTATCTTAACAATCTTGAAAGTAACTATTGGCTTACGTGTATCTGAAGATGTTGAGGTTGAAGGCCTTGATACAGCAGAGCATGATGAAAGAGCTTATATCCTGTAATTATTTACAGTTTATCTAGGTTAGCGTAACTAGATAGTTAAATAAAAAGCGGGCATTTATTGCCCGCTTTTTTTTGAAAAGAAAACAGCCGTTCAACAATAATTCCAATAGATTTTAAAGAACACATAAAAACAATAGCTATGGACAATCATTTTTTATCTAACATCAATATATTTGAAGCAATGGTATGCTCGATCATTATCGTTGATACCGCTTTGAACGTGCAATACATGAACCCCGCAGCAGAAGCATTAACGGGGCATAGCTTGTTACAATCTAAAGATAAAAAACTAACCGATTTGATCAATGCGCTACAACTACACGGGCATGTATTACGGGCAATTAAAGAGTCACAAAGCCACGTCACCCGTGAAGGTAAAGTCCAGCTATCCGATGGACAACGTATAACGGTAGACTGTGCCGTTACACCATTAATTGAAAACAATAAAACAGTAGGTTCTCTACTAGAGATGAATCAAGTCGATCGCCTACTGCGTATCGCTCGTGATGAGCAAATTGTTGCCCAGCAACAAAACAGCCAAACCGTATTACAAGGTATCGCCCATGAAGTTAAAAATCCATTGGGTGGCATACGCGGTGCAGCCCAGTTACTCGAAAGTGAATTTGAAGATAGCGATTTAAAAGAATACACACAGATTATTATTTCTGAAACAGATCGGCTTAAAAACCTTATCGACCGTATGCTTGGTTCATCCAAACGCCCCAAAATGGTGAACGTCAATATACATGAAGTTATGGAGCATGTTCGCCAATTATTACTGAATTGCAAGCCGCCTAAGATAACAATAAAAACTTATTACGACCCGAGCATTCCAGAGTTTGTTGGAGATAGAGATCAATTGGTACAAGTCGTATTAAACATTGCAAATAATGCCATTAAAGCACTTAGTGGTGTTGGCGAAATACTATTGAAAACACGTGTCGAACGCTATTTCACTATTAATCATAAAATACACCCTCTTGTACTAAAAGCCTCCATTATTGACAATGGTGCAGGCATACCCAAAGAACTACAGGATAAAATATTCTTCCCGATGGTGAGTGGTAGCGCAGATGGAGCAGGTTTAGGCTTGTCTATCGCTCAATCATTGGTTAATCGCTACGATGGGTTGATTGAATATGAACGTAACGCAGGTAAAACGGAATTCAATATCTACATTCCATTAAACCGAAAAAGCATCCCGTTACAGCCTGACGATGCAAGTTGTACTTAACATTCGCTATTTCCATGAGCTAGGAAGCTAGGAGCAAACACATGGCACCAGAAAATATTTGGGTAATTGATGATGATAAATCAATTCGCTGGGTCTTAGAAAGAGCATTAAGTCGTGCCGGCATGGATGTCACTACATTTGAATCAGCCGATGATGCATTACTTGCATTAAAGCAATCTCAGCCCGAAGTCTTAATTAGCGATATTCGCATGCCCGGCACAGATGGATTTACCTTCTTAAAAGACATGCAAACAGAGTACCCCGATATTCCTGTCATTATTATGACAGCACACTCAGACTTAGACAGCACAGTCTCCGCCTACCAAGGTGGAGCATTTGAGTACCTTGCCAAGCCTTTTGATATTAATGATGTTGTTGATTTAGCCAAGCGAGCCTGCGAAGAATATCGCTCCAAAACAATTGTTGAAGAACCTGAAATCACCATTGAAAAAAAAGACATTATTGGCAGCTCCACCGCCATACAAGATGTTTTTCGCACAATCGGTCGCCTCTCAAAATCCAGCATTTCTGTTTTAATCACAGGTGAATCTGGCACGGGTAAAGAACTTATCGCCAAGGCTTTACATGCTCACAGCCCTCGTTCTGATAAAACATTCATTGCGATTAATACCGCTGCAATCCCAAAAGACTTATTAGAATCTGAACTATTTGGGCACGAAAAGGGAGCATTCACAGGTGCAACAGCATTACGCAAAGGTCGCTTTGAGCAAGCTGATGGTGGCACATTATTCTTAGATGAAATTGGCGATATGCCCGCCGAATTGCAAACACGTTTATTGCGAGTTTTAGCTGACGGCGAGTTTTATCGTATTGGTGGTCGCCTGCCCGTAAAAGTCAATGTCCGCATTATTGCAGCCACTCATCAAAACCTAGCCAAACACGTAAAAGAAGGTTTATTTCGTGAAGACTTATACCATCGCCTAAATGTTATCCGCATACATTCCCCTTCATTACGTGAACGCCCTGAAGACATCCCTGAACTTTTACAGCACTTCCTCCAACAATCTGCCGCTGAATTACAAGTAGATATTAAAACAGCAACGCCTGAAGTCATTGATTATATTAAATCTCTAAAGTGGTCGGGGAATGTACGCCAATTGGAAAATACCGCTCGTTGGTTAACGGTAATGGCAAGCACCAGAGAGATTCAAATTGAAGATTTACCACCCGAATTACTTTCCTCTGAAAAATCAACAGAAGCAAAAAACTGGGAACAAGCACTGGCTCAGTATGCAAAACACTGCTTAGACAACAACACCCTACCCCTGCTAGACCATATTACTCCTGTTTATGAAAGAACCATGATTACGACAGCTTTAACAAAAACGGCAGGAAAAAAAGCAGAAGCGGCAGAATTACTAGGCATGGGGAGAAACACCCTGACAAGAAAAATCAAAGAACTAAAAATAGATGAGTATAAGTGATAGGCAAGCTCAGATAATCCATTGATAGCCCTCATTTTAGTTAAGGTTTATCCTAATTTTCACTAGCATAATGATCCGCTAGTATCAGCATCTCCCAGAAAACTAATGTACGCGCAGGAAAGATAATGATAAACATAACTCGATTTTACTATTTGCTATTAAGCCTCAGCCTTTCTCTTTTCTCCCTTTCTCTACATGCAGAACCTGCTTCAGATGCTGATATAAAAGTACGAATTACAAAAGACATACCCTATGTTGATATTGTGCTAAATGGAAAAAAAACACGAATTGAAAGAATACAAGACACCTCAAACCGCCTAAGCAACAGCTTTTCTAAAACTTCCCGCCCATGTCCTCCTTTTTGCATACGCCCTATTAGTATTGGCAGAGTAAAAACCGTGGGGGAACTTGAGGTTTTAGACTTTTTACAGAACAAAGTAGTAAAAGGCGAAGGCGTACTCATTGACTCTCGCATTCCACAGTGGTTTGAAAAAGGCAGTATTCCTGGAGCAATCAACATCCCTTTTACTATTCTGAACTCTGTCACACATAAAAAGCATAATAATAAGATCCTCTCTCTACTTGGCGTAACTGACGGCGAAGATGGCAAAGACTTCTCCAATGCCAGAGAACTAATGCTGTTTTGTAATGGTGCATGGTGTTCTCAGGCAACGCGAGCGATAACATTACTAATTAGCCAAGGCTACCCTGAAGAAAAACTATACTGGTATCGCGGCGGCATTCAAGATTGGCTATCCTTAGGATTTAGCATTACCAAGCCATAAACACATCAAAAATGGGAATTTAATCATGGGACGACAACTTTCCGTCACACTTGGGCAAAGTTCTGCCGCAGGAATAAAAGCCGACAACGAAGACTTTTATGGTGCAAATATCCCCAATGATTCCCAATTAGAAAACAAGGGTATTACCATTGCAATTGCCGATGGCATGAGCGGCAGCGATGGCGGAAAAGAAGCAAGCCAACTCAGTGTTAAGCAGTTTTTAACGGATTACTACAGCACACCTGAATCATGGACGGTCAAACATGCCGTGAATCGGATTATGTCCGCACTCAATAGCATGTTGTTTTCTCAAGGCCAGAAGCGTTATAGCTCATCAAAAGGCTTGGTGACTACCTTTAGTGCGATGGTTCTGAAGTCTCAAACCGCTCATTTATTTCACGTTGGTGATAGCCGTATTTATCGCCTTCGTGATGGTGATTTCGTCCAGCTTACCAATGATCACCGCATCTGGATCAGCAACGATAGAGAATACCTTAGCCGTGCTCTTGGTATTGATAGCCACTTAGAAATCGACTATCGCCGAACACCAATCCAAGAAGGTGACATTTATTTTTTAAGCACCGACGGTATCCATGATTTTGTATCCGATGCCGAATTAACCGAACACTTAGCCGCACACCAAGATAATCCACAAAAAGCCAGTGATGCTATCTTAGAGGCCGCACTGACAAACAAAAGTGATGACAATGTTACCTGCCAAGTCGTGCGTATTGACTCGGTTGCCAAAGCGAATAAAAAAGAATATTACGAAAAACTGACCCGCCTGCCCTTCCCACCTGATTTAAAAGCAGGCAATGTGCTGGATGGCTTTAAAATTATCCGCGAATTAAACGCCACCTCACGCAGCCAAGTGTATTTGGCAGAAGATACCTTCTACGACGATATGAAGGATGAAATACGCGAAGTTGTTATAAAAACACCTTCGATTAACTTCGTTGATGATCCCTCCTATATTGATCTTTTCTTGCATGAAGAATGGGTAGCAAAACGCTTAGACTCTCCGCACTTGATCAAAGTATGTGATCAAAAACGGCAACGTAATTTTTTATATACCACCGTTCAATATATTCACGGGCAAACCTTAAAACAATGGATTTCTGAAAACCCTAAGGCAACACTGACTCAAGTTCGCGGCAGTATTGACCAGATTGCTCGCGGCTTACGCTGTATGCACCGCATGGAGATGATCCACCAAGACATCAAGCCAGATAATGTCATCATTGATAAAAGCAATACACTGGTTATTATCGACTTTGGCTCAACAAAAGTTGCAGGCTTGGCAGAAATACAATCTGTCGTGGAGCACAATAATATCGTCGGCACCGCCAACTACTCCGCCCCTGAATATTTCAAAGGAGAACAAGGCACAAACCGCTCCGATATTTATTCATTAGGCGTAATTGCCTATGAAATGTTTAGCAATAAATTACCCTACGGAGAAATCAGCCCAGAAAGAGCCCCAAAAAAGAAATTCACTTATACATCTGTTAGAGAATACAACCCCCAAGTCCCCGAATGGGTTGATCTCGCGATACGCAAAGCGGTACACCCTAACCCAGACAAACGCTATAGCTTGCTGTCAGAGTTTATTACCGATTTATCCAAACCGAATAGTGAGCTAATTAGCTCTAATAAAGCAGAGCCACTGATTGAAAGAAACCCAATTGCCTTTTGGAAAACGATTGCTCTTATTGAGTTTGTATTGCTGGTGCTGGCTATTTATTTTTTTTACGGTTAAGAGTAGGGTTTTATTAGCTGATTTTTTCTACATTTATGCCCATTTTAAACTTAGCTCTCTATGCTCATTGGCACAGTCTCTAAGATACAAATTTATCAAGCTTTGATACGCAATACCCTTTTCATCCGCCATATTTTTAAAATATGAAATAGTATCTTCATCAATTCTTATTGTTATTTGCTTTTTCATACGTTTGGCATAGGGATTGGGGACTGATTTTGAAAAATCATAAGACTCACGCATGGTTATAATCCTCATACTG
The DNA here is from genome assembly GCA_027024625.1 of Thiotrichaceae bacterium. Taxonomy (GTDB): domain Bacteria; phylum Pseudomonadota; class Gammaproteobacteria; order Thiotrichales; family Thiotrichaceae; genus S015-18. Next base: position 2,560 of record JALVRY010000420.1, on the reverse strand, counting down.
TTTTCGTTCAAACTTTTCAGCTTTTCTTGCTGATATAATACGAATAAAGTTTATAAAATATTGTTTTTACAAGCTAATCTATTTACTTTACAAACCCCTTAAATAAATGAATCTCTTTATTTGCTTACAACAAGGCAGTGCCTTGTTGCTACTCCAATCGCTTGTACGCTTAAACGCATATAACCTTCCTCTCGTTACGTGGCTCCTGCCGCGTAATGCTATTTAACGGCTCTAGCCGTTTATGT
>JALVRY010000420.1:0-2305 GCA_027024625.1 Thiotrichaceae bacterium | reverse complement strand
CATCAATATATATCGTTCCTCACCTTCTGAATGCTCTGGATCAGGTATTAAACGAGCATAAACATCTGAAAAAACAGTTGCCGCTTCCTGAAAAGAAACACCATGTTTTTTCTTATTTTTGGTATTTTTTGCCTCATCCCACTCAAAATTCAAACTATTCATAGGACTTAATATAATTACATTGTAATTATACGTCAAGCTTGTAAAAACAAAGTTTATAAAATATTGTTTTTACAAGCTAATTTATTTACTTTACGCACCCCTTAAATAAATGAATCTCTTTATTTGCTTACAACAAGGCATAACCATTTTCACCTAAATGTTTAGATCCCAGAAATCAGAAAAGCAGAATCTCAGAATTCAGAAATCAGCAGTCAGAAATCAGAAAAGCCAGGGAGAAAATCTCAACTCGAACATACAACACGAAACCCTATGTCGCTAATCCGATAGTAAGGATCGTTCCTATCACGAATCGCACAACGCAGGTTGCTAGTCAAATTGTAGAAAGAGCCGCCGTGAATATAAGGATTATCATTCGAATCTAAAGAGCGGCTCCACTCCCACACATTACCACTACAGTCATATAAACCATTGGAGCTTTTTCCTTTTTTAAACAAATTTACCGCTGTTGTTCCACGGCTATCATCATCTGAGCCTTTCCACGAATCAGCACCATTAACCTTTTTAGCATCAAAATCATCTCCCCAAGGATATTCATTACCTTTTCTTCCACGTGCTGCACATTCCCATTCATCATTACTTGGCAAGCGGCAAATAACACTACCTTGCTTAGAATCTAGCCCATATTGCTCTGGCTTTTCTTTTATTTGGGTTTGTAACCAACAGCAATATGCATTAGCTTCATACCAGCTTATTCCAACAACAGGAGACAGTGGGTTTGCCAATTCATGCTCCTCCCAAAACCTTGGCTGTTGCCAGTTTTCTTTTTGCTTTATTTCCCATGCAGTATCTGTCCAATACTCATCGTTTTGATAGCCCTTAGCCTCTATAAATCGCTTGTATTGTGCATTGGTAACAAGATATTTCCCCACCCAATAATCCTGTTTAATCTCTGCATTTTTCTTATCATCACCCACTAAAAACTTACCTTTTCTAATTAAAAGCAGGTTATCTAAATCATCAGGTAACCAAGCAGAATCACCTAAAAATAGACCTGCTTTTCGACGACTCCCAATATCTAGAGCAGAGTTTTTTCCAATTTCTAGTAAAGCCTTCTGAATTTTTCTGGTCATTTTATTACCCAGAACTGATTTCCCTACATCGTTTAAAACTTCACCCGCAAATAAAACATAATTCACATCGCCTTTATCTAACAGCTCCTCTAATAGATCATTTGCTTTATCTGTCGCGGTATTTACAACGGACATGACCCCCAAAGATAACAATAGTGTTTCTTTCCATTGTTTGGGCTGTTGCAAATATTCTGGGATTTTTTCACTCAGAACTTTTTCTCGCTCTAAAGCTAAACCAAATCCTGCCAAATATTCCTCAAAGGTCAGATGAATAAAGCCATATTGCCTGTACCCTTTTTCAATTAATAGGTTTGAGTATTTATGCACTGACTTTAGAAAAAATTTTGATTGTTCATCCGCTTCCTTACGGCTGTATCCATCATCTTCATAGTAATTAAGTAAGTAGTCATGCATTGCATCTTCACTAATCAACCCTCCTTGCGGGTTTGTCTGACGTAGATGCAGGGCAAGCTTTGCTAATAGTTTTTGTGTGGGAGAGAAATCAATTTCAGGACCTATGGGCTGTTTATCAAGGCTCCTACTTCTATTCCAACTGCGTAGCAGTGTTCCCATATACAAGTTATAAAGTTCAACGCGACGATGGGGCAAAGTAACGCCTTGTCGCTTAATCAGTGCAAGTAGTGAAGCCAGTAACGGATTGCCTGATAAACGTCGGATACCTTGGTTATTTTTAATCACTCTCAACAAAGAGTTTTTTTCTTGATCAGCTAACATTTGTGAATTTTCATTATTTTCTCCACCTGACCATGCTAGCTCTGATGCAAGTGTAAATGCGGTGAAGAAGCGTTCTATTTCTTCTGTATTCCAATCATTAAGAGCTACTTTCTTCCAACGAGGGTCTGTTAGTGGATAATCCTGATAGCCTACAAAACGACTAGTTACAATCATACGATTACCACTTGTTTTCTTACTACTGGGGTCTGGAATCCATGCTCTCACAAAGTTTTCAACTTGAACTACAACCTCACCACGGTTACCCCCCACTTCATCTAAACCATCCATAAGAATAATTGCCTTTTCTTGCTCTAAGG
>JALVRY010000419.1 GCA_027024625.1 Thiotrichaceae bacterium | reverse complement strand
TTGTAGTAATCGCATAGCTAAATCCTCAAATTTGACTGTTAATAATTATAATAATCTTAGATACTTCAACCAGAATCCTACTGACTCTGGGGTTGGTTATAAGTTTTCGGGCAACATCCCTGAAAGCTATATAACCCTATACTAGTATAGTGGTGAGCAAACGTAGTGCCCAGAATTTACCCACTATCTTGCGAAAATTTTATCAAAACCTTGATCAGTGATTCCCAATATATTACAAAATATTACATTCTATATATAAACTTAGTAGCTCCTTCAAAAAAAAACAGGAATATTTATGTCAGACACCACTATTTTTCATAACCCACGATGCTCAAAATCTCGTGCAACTCTCAGCTTACTCGAAGAAAAAGGCGTCACACCAACGGTTGTGAAATACCTAGAAACACCTCCAACTAAAGAAACATTGCTGCAAATATTGGATGGGTTAAACTTAAATCCTAGACAATTAATGCGAACTCACGAGAAAGAATACACTGAAAATAATTTATCAGATGAAGCGCTAACACGAGATGAACTCATCGATGCAATGATAGCCTATCCTAAAATAATAGAACGCCCAATTGTAATAAAAGACGGCAAAGTCGCGATAGGTCGCCCACCTGAAAATATTTTGGACATATTGTAAGGAAGAATATCAATGAACGAAGTACTTGTTTTATATTACAGCCGACATGGTGCAACAGAAAAAATGGCAAATTTTATCACTCGAGGAGTGGAAAGTATTGAAGGCGTGCAAGCTCGTATTCGCACCGTTCCTGAAGTTTCAGAAGTTTGTGAGTCTGTTGCTGATAGCATCCCAGAATCTGGTGCCCCTTATGTGAGTTTAGATGACTTACAAGAATGCCACGCACTCGCATTAGGCAGCCCAACACGCTTTGGCAATATGGCAGCCCCATTAAAATATTTCTTGGAAAAAACAAGTGCTCATTGGTTGTCTGGCACACTGGTTGATAAGCCGGCGGGCGTTTTTACCTCCACATCCAGCATGCACGGAGGACAAGAGGCAACCTTGCTTTCCATGATGATTCCTCTTTTACATCATGGAATGATAATTTGTGGCTTACCCTATTCAGAATCGGATTTATTAACGACACAATCTGGCGGTACACCCTACGGAGCAAGCCATGTGGCAGGTTCTGATAATAGTAATGCAATCAGCGACGAAGAAAAGCGACTGTGTATTGCATTGGGTAAACGATTAGCTAATATGGTCGCATCATGAAAATTCAAGCAAGCACATGGCAAGGGATAGCAATTATCGGCTTATTCGGGCTAATTATTTCTATTATCGTATGGAATGCATGGTTGGCTCCAAGTGAAACTCAAGTGCTCGCTCGCCCAATTGAATTTGCTATATTTCTTATCCCTCTTGCTTTTTTAACAAGAGGTCTTTTTGCGGGATCAACTTCTGTTCATGCTTATGCCAGCTTTGCTTCATTATTCTATATAGGCTTTGGTTTTTGGTATGTATTTACCCCCTTAGAAGAGGTTTATGGTGCGGCAATGCTGATATTTTCTTTTATGCTTTATCTTGGAGGCTTTATGTATGCTAAAAAAACAATGGTAAAACCGCCGAATAAAAAGAAGAAATAAAAAAGAAATGAAAACAAGTTACGAAAATAGCATCAACCAGCGTAAAGCGAGGCTCGAAGAATATCTAAAAGACTCCATGCAGAATGTTGTCGAACATGGTATGGATGTTTGGAATAACCGAGAACGCTTAGATGCAACCTTGCAAAAATGTTTTGAATCTCATCCTGTATTAAAACGGGCGAGCCTCATGTACGCCATTAGTCCACAAGGTAAGCAGATTAGCTCACGCATCTCACCTGATAAAATTGATAAAAGTGCCTATGGACAAGACTTATCTGACAGACCTTATTTTTTGGGTGAGCTACCAATACAAGGAATACGCCTGTCACCTGTTTACATTAGTAAATTAGATGGCCAAAGTTGTATTAGTGTTGTTAAAGCCGTGCGTAGTTTCTCAGATGAAAATTCAGATGAGCTAGGCGATTTATTGGGTTATATCATCGCTGATTTTAACTTGCTATCACTCCCAAGCGAAAGTGAAACAACTGAAGATCGACGTATCTGGCTACAAATCAAAGGTGATCCTTCTATACGTGGCACACTATTTATGCAATCGCGTGTGCAAAGTTTAATGGATAAAAGTATCGATGATACGATTAGCACGGTAGACGAATTAATGCGATTGCGTGGTGTATTTCATGCCAAGCTACATTTTTCCAGCTCTAGGGCAACACTCTGGCTCTACGATGACCCATATCACTATCGTGTACATACACTCGATGAACTTGAAGATGCCTGTTTGGCTTATCCTGCAAGAAGCTACCCGAAAGATGCTGTCGTCGCACCAGAACAAATCTCAGTTATATTCAAGCAATTTAAAACACTACGATTTGCAGATGAAACCGTCTACTTACGCGCCGCATCGCTAAACATTATCAATGGAATGGTCGCCTTAAACTTCTCCTGCGATGGATCACACTACATTCCCGCTGAAGAGTTTTTAGCGAAGGGGGAGATGTTTTGGTTGGGTGGTTAGAGAGTTTTTAGTTAACCACAGATGCACACAGATAAACACAGATTTTAAAAGCGTTTAAGAGTAATGAGATATACCCTGTTACTTCATTTTTACTGTTTTTTTGTTTGAGAAAGCCAACAATCATAAAATCACGCACTTCATGTCATTTTAATAAAGGTATTCTTTTAATCTGTGTTTATCTGTGTGCATCTGTGGTTAATATTTATTACTGCATAACACAACCACCCCAGCATTAACCAAATTCCTGTTCTAGTCTGACAATAAAGGTCAATAAGTGACAATCTGCCTTTTCAAAATGTAATATTGTAATTATATAATTCTATACTATTCAATGATTTATGTGTTTGTTGTGCATTGGCACAAAGCTTGCTTATTGATTAATGAAAGCAAAACAATAAATAAAGCTTTCAACCTAAAATAAATTAATAAATATAAGGTATTTAAAATGAAAAAAGTACAACAAGGTTTTACATTAATCGAATTAATGATCGTAATTGCGATTATCGGTATTTTAGCAGCAATCGCATTGCCTGCTTATCAGGATTATATGGCTAAATCTCAGGCTTCTGAGTCAGTAGTA
>JALVRY010000418.1 GCA_027024625.1 Thiotrichaceae bacterium | reverse complement strand
CGGCGGCAGAGGCAAACCAGCCACCACCGACTGCGCGGCCTTGAGCGGATCCGTCTCCGAAGTAGTGATCACGCGAACGCCACGCGCCGCCATTCTACGCTTGAAACCCTCGCCACATCCAGCCGTAATCAGCACATCGGCCGAATCCAGCGGATGAACATCGCCCTGAAAGGCGTGCATGGACATCTCCTTGGGCAGATCCAGACGCTCGCACTCCACCAGATTGGAAGCCGAATCACCACAAAACATCAAAAATCTTCTGGTTTTTCCAGCATGTCCTGTAATTGTGCGAAAATTCTGACTGGTGACAGCGATTTTCATGCCGTTTTCCCGTTAATCTTGTGCGACGGCTTATTGTCGCACAAAATTGGTAACGGCGTTGGAAGAGGGAGGCCATCAGGATCGGGGTGAGCCTGACTGCCCCGGGATGAATGAGGGTTATCTTGCCGGTCTTGCAGCTCCTGTTAAATCGAACAGTGCCTCTATCCGGGCTGATCCTGCATATAGCCGCCACAATAGCCAAACAAACGATGGCCGCCATTGTTGAAGATCAGCCTCGCAAAGCAGAAAGGCGCGAGTAACTCAGCCCGGTCAATATTGGCTATGGCTCCATACGGTTTCAACCACTTTCGATCATCTTCAATACGGTCATAGCGACAACCCCGCAGAGGATCGTTGGGTCGATAGAACCTACTCACATATAACGCGCATGGCTGTCGTGACGCTACGCCCCGCTTCTCCCCCAGCACAAAGCAGCCTGGGATCGTATACGCTCACATAAACCGTGGCTTCACTGGTGCCGTACTGGTTGGTGAACAACAGGGTAACCGGAAGATTGGCGGCACCGCAGTTGTCGCACCATTCCCCGAGAAACGGCAACAGTTTTTGTACCGTATCGATAACAGTGGCACCCGTCTGGGGTGGATCATTATCTTCCAGCAATAGCAACGGGCTCACATCGTCGTTGATGCCCACCCAAATCTGAATGCTATCGGCGCCTTCCACCTCCCAGGACAGCGTGGCGGCTTGCACATTCTCGTCACTGGCATCCTGCCAGACATCCGCGCTGTGAATAACGGGCTTCCCATCACCGTATTGCAGCACTTTCACTATGCGATCCTCTCCACCATCGACGGTTTCCGCGATCAGCGTGAACTGGTATTCATCGGCATGACTACCATTGAGTTCGAGCGGGAATTGAACCGATCCGCTGTTATTGCCCAGCGTGGTGTCATGCCCCTGATCGGAAACCAGCATCACCCGATCGGCGCCAGTGACTACCCAATCGAAGATGGCATCCTGGCCATCCAGCACCCAGCGAGTGTTATCAGAGTCATCAGGATCCAGCTCCAACGAAAACCTTGGTAAGGTGCGACCCTCGAAATAGTTGATAAGCGGTACCGTCGGGTTATCGAAAACCAAGGTGGTGGTTCCCGTCTCTCCGTTACAGGTCACGGTTTGGCTTGCTTCGAAGATACCTTCATTGGTATTGGCCGTCGCCGACAGTTCGACCTGGTTACCACGGGGTGTAATGTATTCCGCGCCACTTTCGGAAACTTTGGTGCTGGCACTGCGCGGATAAGAACGGATCTCGGTCTTCCCTTTGAGTATAAATTCAGTGCCACTGCGCAGGCCGCTGGTATTGATGGTCAGCATGCAGATTTCAGGTGCAATATCATGGTTCCACCAGGAGAAATGGCCGACATTGGCCCTCAGGGCCAACCCGGTGGGGGAAGCGACAGACTCAACCACCGTACCCATGCCTTCCTGCTTCCACAAACCCGTTACCTCGTCGAGATACCAGAGCGCACCGGCATCGCCTACATCGATGGAGCTACCATCCGGGTGATTCTCGACGAATATCGGCAGCTCGATTTCGGCGCTTTGGCCTGCGGCCAGATTCAACTCCTTGCCATCCTGGGTAAAGCGATACTCGACGGTTCCATAAGACAGGATCAGCGGTACCACCCCGTCGGCATCCTCTCCGGCGAAGGCGCCGGGGAACACGCCCAGCTCGTCATCGCTGGATACATCCACCGGCGTGATGGTGAGATCGACATTGCCGCTGACCGGATTACCATCCGCATCCACCAGGGCATTGGCAGGCAGGGACACTCTGGTGCCATGGGTACTGGCCACATCCACCGGCTGGGTCGGGTCGATGGAAATCACCGCCCCCCGCTTCCCCATCGTGGCTTCGAATTGCGCCTGGTCATCGATGATCTGCAAGGGTATGGTTTGGTTGGCATAGCCCGTTTTACGCAGACGCAAGGGGCCGCTTGAGCCTTTTGGCAAACGGAATTGCAGGTGTCCATTGGAATCGGATTGCGCCAATACGCCGTTATCGTCGTAGGCCTCTACAGCCTCCAGAAAATGGCGGTTCGCATCCCGCACCATACCGCTGACGACAATACCCTCGTTATTCCCATCATTTCCGTCATTGCCCGTATCCTTTCCACTACCACCGGAGCACCCCGCCATCAACAGCGCCAACAGGATCAGCGTCAGACTGTGGAAATTGGTAATTCGCTTGGATATCGAGGTTTTCATTTTGCATCTCCATGAATGGATAGGCCCACCAGTCAGGCCGGGCAGAGTATGCAAACAGGGTAGAGGCACTTATGAGATCGCGCCATCCCGAGAATTGGGGATGCGGCTCACCATGAGTCCGTAGTATTACAAGGCAGTTGGCCCGCATTTCTCACCAGAATGACGGTTTCTCGCTTGCCCTTTGAATCTACAGAGATTTTTCTGAACTCGGCAATACAGCCAAGCTCAATCCACCTTGCGGTAGCGGTAAACGGTTCCATCCCGGGTGGTCAAGGCCAGATAGGGTATTCCATCATATTCAAAGTTGGAGAATGTCCATTCTCCTGTGCTGCCATCGTCCCATTGAATCTTGAGCTTGTCGCCCTGAGTGCTCCAGCGGCCATAATCGGGCGGGTTATCTCCACCCCCGCGAATGGAGACGGCATCGGTACCACCCGCCACGACCGTTCCAGAACCCCAGGCAACTCGACCATCCGCCGAAAAGACCCATTTATTGCTGTTCTCGATATAAATTCCGCTGCTTCGATAGTTGCTTCGGCGCATCCACGCGCCTACGAGAGCATGGTCATGGTTTGCCGGATTCGCGGGCTTGCTTGAGGCAGCAGGCGCTGGCCGGGACGGTTG
>JALVRY010000417.1:2793-3191 GCA_027024625.1 Thiotrichaceae bacterium | reverse complement strand
CCTTGAGGCAACGCTTGAACACACGCAAGATGTTCTCATAGTCATCCACCACCAGCACGCACAGCTTACGATCTTCCTCACCCATTTCGCCCTCCTATCCGTAGTTCCTGAATATCAAGTTTTTTCGTTTCTGTCAATCAAAGAATTATGCTAACCTGCCAGTTATATGATCCTCACAAGAAAAGATATTCTAGAAAGAATCGAAAAGAAAGAACTGGCATTTGAACCAAGACTAGATCAATTTCAGCTACAACCACATGCCATAGACTTACGCCTTGGCTACAAATTTCTGATTCCAAAAAACTGGATGATGACAGAGGAAGGAAGAAAAGCGATTAACATTTCAATCGAAAATAAAGAAATTCATCGAGAACAATTTGATGAAGTTATTTTAAAAC
>JALVRY010000417.1:0-2783 GCA_027024625.1 Thiotrichaceae bacterium | reverse complement strand
CTTCCAAATGAATTTGTTATTGGAACAAGTTTGGAAAAAATCGAAATGAATGCAACAGATTTGATGGCAATTCTATTCCCAAGAACATCTACAAATCGTCGAGGAATAAATCTTTCGCTCTCTGGAATAATCGACACAGGCTATCATGGAAACCTAATATTCCCAATGCAAAATGAAGCGGGTGATCAAGTCATCCGCCTCTACCCAGGCGAACGTGTTTGCCAAGTAATTTTCGAAGAATTACGTCAACCACTCACAACAGAAGAAGCAATGCAACATGGGTTAACGCAAGCAAAATATTCTCATTCAGGAGAACCTCAATACAAAGTAGATAAAGTAGACGAACGTGAACTCCTGACTTCTGGAAAACTTGAAGAGCTAAAAAAGAACTTCACGCTTTAATAAATAACTTTAGCGCTAAAGCTGTTTCAAAATATTTCGAAGTTTGCGCTGAGCATCTTCAATAGATTCATACTCAACATGATACGCAACATTTGGCATGCCACGCGTATAACCAGAAACCTTACTGCCCTGTTTTGAAAGAAGAACAACTGGCATATCTTCCTGAACAGCAACTTCGAGCTCACCTCCAGTACCAAGTGATGGATAACTCACCTCAGCAATCACAACATCGCTTTTACGCACCGCATCAGTCGACCAACGATAAACTTGCATAGGATCCTTTTCTGATTGATTCTTCTGATTCTCTCCATTATGGATATGCGGAATTAATACATCAATAGAAAATTCACGGCAAACATCTCCAAAACACTCATAAAGCTTTTTCTGTACCTCAAATTCATCTGAAGGAATATTCGTGATTCCGCCAGCAATATAAGCAGAATTTACAGATGGAGAAAGCGTTTCTGCAAAAACACGTTCTCGGGAAAATTGCTCATGCGCATCTTCCGTGACATATAAATCCTTAATACCTACATCAATAAGAGCATTCCAACACGGCTCACATGCCCACCAATGGCCATACATATACGCATCGGCACCTTCAATATCAACCCCCTGCTCTTTTGCAACCTGTACAGACATTGGTTCCACATGACCTTCAGAATCGTGAAGTGAACACAAATCATATCCTGTCCCACTCGGACACTCATGCACGATACGCGGGCAAACATGCTTCTTACCCGGCCCCCGATTAAATCCATTTCCCGCTCGCACGATTACTTCCCCATCTTTTACAAGCACAATACCAACCGGGAATAATGTATCTCCCGCACACTCTTGCCTCGCCAATTTTGCTTCCTGCATGAATTTATTTTCCGCAGGAACGTACTTAAGATGACGATCCTGAGGCATGTATGGATATTCAATATTTGGCGTCATAAAGATTTGTAATGAAGTAAAACAGCTTCCTCTCCAAGCATTTTTTTCTCAACAAGATGAAGTCGTGTTGGTGAAATATTTTCAATCAAAGGCACTCCCTTGCCAAATAAAATAGGTTCTACGGTAATAAAATAATCCGTCACTAATCCTGCTCGAACGAACAAACTATAGACTTGCGAACCTCCAGCAATAACAACATGTTCAAACCCGCGAGAAGATAACTGGTTCAAAATTTCTTCTGGAGATTGAGCCGTATACTCAAGTATATTCTCTTCGTTAGTAAAATCACCAGCTGAGCGTGTCATCACAATATTCAATCGACCAGGAAGCGGCCTACCAATTGTTTCATACGTCGTGCGCCCCATCACAAGCACACCGGCTTCTTTTGTTTTCTGAACGAAAAAACGCTTATCTTCTTTACTCGTCCAATCAAGAGAAACTTGATCAGAAACCTCTGCAATTTTCCCATCAAGTGTAATCGCAGCAACAAGAGAAACTTGCATATCAGGCATTAATCTTCATGCGTTCAAGAGCCTTCATAGGACTGTACTGTTCCAAAAACATAGAAGAAATCTCATCCACAAGATTCGCATCTCCGGCGAGTGCACGCTGAAAACTATTTTCTGGTAATTTGCAACGAACTGCCGGATGAAGATGAGGCATGCGTGTCAAAATCTGATCCGCTTGATCATAATGATTTTCATACACATGTGCATGTGAAATAGAAACCGTCAAGATGCCAACACCAATTTTAAGCTCTTGTGCAAGCATGGAACACAAGAGCCCAAAACCGGCCACATCATGAGGATTTCCAAGCATCATGTCGTTCGACCGAATCACCAAATGCAGATTTAACCGCATCAGTTTCAGCAACATCACCGGCCGGCGTTGAAGTGCCATGCGCATTAACATATTGCACATCTTCAGGATTTAATTTTGCGTCGCGCAAGGCGATTTCCATACAACGTTTTGCACCTTCACCGCCTGCAGGTGGCAAGGTCATGTGGTAAGCGTCGCCACTCATACCAAAGCCAACCACTTCAGCATAAATTTTTGCACCACGGGCTTTTGCTGTTTCATATTCTTCGAGAACAACAACACCAGCACCATCACTCAATACAAATCCATCACGATCCACATCCCAGGGACGACTGGCAGTTTCCGGATCATCATTACGGCAAGACAGTGCTCTGGCAGCTGCAAAACCACCCAGACCAGTATAACTGGTTGCCATTTCCGCACCACCAGCAATCATCACATCCGCATCATCATAGGCAATCATTCTTGCCGCAGTACCAATACTGTGGGTACCAGTAGTACATGCAGTAACAATGGCGTAGTTCGGACCTTTCATGCCATACATCACTGACAGGTTGCCAGAAATCATATTAATAATATTGCTGGGAACAAAAAATGGAGAAATTTTTCGTGGGCCGCCTTTT
>JALVRY010000416.1 GCA_027024625.1 Thiotrichaceae bacterium | reverse complement strand
CTATTTGCCTCACTCAATGAGTCCACCTTATGATATTTTTGTGATTTTCGCTACGATTCTAGTTCTCGGACAAGCTCCTAGTGCTCGCTGCCATCACCGAATTGCTTTTCGCTATACCGTAAAATTAGTACTGCGGTAGAGAGAACAAGAATGGCACCAACAACCATGATGGCTCGATCACTTTCCATAGTTTTTAAATCGACAGCTAAATAACGGGTGAGGGCAGTAATGGATATAAATAATAAAAAAATAACAGGAAGTTTTTTCGTTTTGAAAAAGATGCCAACCATTGCGCCAAGCTCTAAATAGATAAAGAGTAGTAAAATATCATCTAAGCTAGCAAAAGGTTTTTCCATGATGAGTATGTATTCGTGAACTGATGTCCAAGCCACTGTTCCACCGATGACAAATAGTCCGATAATATGGAAGCTCTCAACCGCTATATTACCTATCTTCTCAATTATATGATCAATTTGCACAATGATTATCCTCCACTGTTTACATTATGTTGCCGCATGTTGCCATAGATTGTGATTAGAAAAAAATACATATGTGCTTTTTAATACCGTCTTTTTATATGTGTTTTATTATTTTCTACGCTTGAGTTGTCTGATTATAAAGCGGGCTGGATGTAGACTATTTTTAATCTTATTGGAGAAATTTGTGAATTTTTTGTTGGTGATTAACGAAGCAAGGTAATTTGCGGTTAGTCCTGTTGTGGTAATTCCTCGGGATGCGTGACCAGCAAAAATATATAAACCTTGCATATTCTTTGCTGGTGGATAATTTTTCCAGTGCCTCCCCTTATTGAGATCACTATAATTTTGCCGGTAATAAGCATTGTTTGGCAATGCACCAACATAGGGGAACCTGTCGGGTGTCGTCATACGAATAGCCGCATGGCTGCTGCTGATATTTGTAAAGTATTTAGCTAAATCAGGTAAGTGTTGCTGTAGTTGCGTTGCATTGCTGATATTAGCTTTATTGGTCAATTTGCTACTGGTTTGATTTCTTTCAAAGGTTGCACCAAAAATATGTTGACCGTTAACTGAGGGCGTGAGATAGCCTTCGTGCCCAATGACAGTATTTAGCTTTTCAGTATATTTACAGGCAGCCGCCGCACTGGTTTGTCCGAGGACAGGTATAAAAGCTAAAGATTTGGTTTGCTTAAATTGCTGAACATCCTTGCCATTGGCAATAATAACAGTATAAGCCTCTGCAATTATTTGTTGAGAGTTGTCTTGGATTTTCCAATGGGATTTTTTATGCTCGAGTAGCAGAGCCTCTGTATTGAGTACAGTCGTAATATTTTTATGGGAACAAAGTGCCTTGCATAAACTGGCAGGATTAATCCAAGCTCCTGTAGGAAAATAACTTGTTCCTGTTGATATGGGGATGCCTGCAATATTTGATGCTTCTTTTGAGCTTAAACATTGTAAGAAATGACTCGAAAAACTTCTTTTTTTTAGTGCCTCACAACGATTACGTTCACGCTCATTGTGATTGAGCTGTAATACGCCACATTGATCCCATTCAAAGCTATAATTTTGTTTTTCCAAAGCATGTAGTTGCTGAATTGCATACTCAAAGCAGTGTGTATAGAAGTCTTCCCCTAAACTAGGCTGTGCTGTCATTTTAGGTGAAATAACACCAGCGACATTACCTGAAGCTTCTGTAGCTAACTGTTCATGTCGCTCGATTAAGGTAATTTGCCAACCTTGTTCGGCTAAATGCCAAGCAATTTGTGAGCCAGCAATACCACCGCCGATGATAACCGCATGTTTATTGGGATCATGGTGTAAATTCGGCTGAAACCATGCTGGCTGATCTTGATTGCGCATGATTTATTTACACAGGAAGTCGTAAACGTACTCTTGCACCAAGGTAAGGTGGTGGTGATGTTAATAATTCAATATCACCACCTACAGAGGTGACTATCTCGGTAGAAACTGCCATACCAATACCTTGACCTTCGGTTTTACTGTCAGCTCTAATTCCACGTTGAAGTAGTTCTGATGGATTATTTTCAGGGAAGCCCATGCCGTCGTCGTCAATATCAACAACGATCATATCTTTCTCATAAGAGGCACTAACAGCAACCACTTCTTCACAAAATCGACAGGAGTTATTCATCAGATTGCCGAATAATTCCATTAAGTCATCATACTCGAGGCGACATTTGCATTCATCGTCCACTTCAATCACAAAATTAATATCTTTATCTCGATACACTTTTTGCAATGAATTGGCGAGTCGTTGCAAAATTGGCTTTATCGCTTGCTGAGTAATCATTGCATACTGTTCATTAACAACGGCTCTACGCAGTTGATAAGCAATAATGTCATTCATGCGTTCAAGTTGCCCAGCTATACCTTGGATGCGAGGGCTAATATTATCGTTGTGCCTCTGCTCTTGTTCTACAAAACCTTGCAAAGCGGCTAAGGGAGTTTTGAGACTGTGTGCAAGGTCATCCAAAGCATCGCGGTAACGCTGCTTCTGACCTTTTTCATAATGGAGTAGGGCATTGATTGCATTTTTAACAGGAACTAGTTCTTCAGGGTAGGGATCAGCAATAAACTCCTGCTCTCCTGCTTCAATATCACGAATTTCAGCTTCAAATTCTTGTATTGGGGCGACAACCCAAAAACTGAGAGCCATTTGAGCGACAATCACAAGCAAAATAGAAATAAAGAATAAAATAACCAATAATGTCATTTGCTGTTGGTTTGCTTCTTCTATCGCTTGTAAATTACCAGCAACAACTAATTGGTAATCGCTATAAGGTGGATAGTTGAAGCCTTGTGCAACAACGGCGTGTACTTGTTTAAATACTGCGGGAACTGGAGTTGAAGCGCCCTTTGGAATGAGGGGTTTAATTTGATTTTTTTTCCACTCAAGTGGATTAGCATATAAGTCAAAAGTTAATAAATAATTTTTAGTACGCTGTAAAACATCTTTGGATTCTTCTGGATCGTAGCTATGCCATAAAACTTCTTGTGTAGAAACATCTTGCAGATAAGCAAAGACGGCCTCAGAGCCTTGTTGAGCAAAGCCATTTGCTTGCATGAACTCTTTTAAAGAAGCTTTGGCCTCTGGATCAATTGAGAATTTCCCACGTGTAAAGATAAAGAATCCTAGCAGTTCGTTATTGTAATCTTTTAGTTTTTGGATTTTATCTTCGACAGCATTTTGTTTGTAAT
>JALVRY010000415.1 GCA_027024625.1 Thiotrichaceae bacterium | reverse complement strand
TCTACTTATTTATAAGAGCATCCAAGACAGGTTTTGTATCAGGTCTTACACCTCGCCATAAATAAAATGATTCTGCGGCTTGTTCAACTAACATCCCTAAACCATCGAGTGCCTTAGCTGCATTGTGGTCTTTTGCCCATGTTACGAAAGCGGTGTCTTCATCGGCTGAATACATCATATCGTAGCAGCTACCCTGCCTTGCTAAGCAACTATCAGGAATAGGCGGCACTTGTCCTTGTAAGCTGGCTGCTGTGCCGTTAATAATCAAGTCAAAACTTTCATTAATATCATCAAAACCGCCACCAATAATATTCCCTAAGTCAGCAAAATCTTTGGCTAATGTGATTGCTTTTTCGACAGTGCGATTAGCAACCCGAATCATTTGGGGATTTTCCGCTAATAAAGGTTGCAACACACCGCGTACTGCTCCCCCTGCCCCTAATACTAGGATACGCTTAGCTGATAGTTCAATGTCGTGATTCTGTTTTAAATCTCGCACAATGCCAATGCCATCCGTATTTGCACCAGTTACTTTGCCATCATCATGAAAAATCAACGTATTTACCGCCCCTGCCCGTTTAGCTAAATCATTTAGTTCACTGGCAAAATTCCATGCATCTTCTTTAAATGGCACGGTAACATTTACACCTTTACCACCGCTATCCCGAAAATCTTGTACTGTTTGAGCGAACTTATCTACTGGGGCGAATAAAGTGCTATACATCACCGCTTCCCCCGTTTGACTAGCAAATTTATTTTGAATAAATGGTGATTTACTATGAGCAATGGGGTTGCCAACAACGGCATAACTATCGAGCATTCGCTATTCCTTCTATGAGTTCGAATTCAACCACTCTGCTACATCTTTAGCATAATAGGTCAAAATACCATCGGCTCCTGCTCGCTTCATACCAAGCAAAGCTTCTAATACACAGGCTTTCTCATCAATCCAGCCATTCATACCCGCGGCTTTAAGCATGGCGTATTCACCGCTCACGTGATACACGTAGGTTGGAGCTAAAAATTCATCTTTTACACGTCGGACTATGTCCAGATAGGGCATTCCGGGTTTAACCATCACCATATCCGCACCTTCTTGCAAGTCCATTGCAACTTCGCGTAGGGCTTCGTTGGTATTTGCAGGATCCATTTGATAGCTGTATTTATTGCCACTACCTAAATTCCCTGCTGAGCCGACTGCATCACGAAATGGCCCATAAAAACTAGAGGCATATTTAGCAGAATAGGCTAGGATTCTAGTATTAACATGCTTGGCTTCTTCAAGTGCATAACGAATTTCGCCAATGCGACCATCCATCATATCCGATGGGGCAACAATATCTGCCCCTGCTTCTGCATGTGAAACCGCCTGCTTAACCAGCACTTCTGTGGTTTCATCGTTCATGATGTAGCCTTCATCATTCATCAAACCATCTTGCCCATGTGAGGTAAATGGATCGAGAGCAACATCGGTGATAATGCCTAACTCTGGCACTGCCTCTTTAAGTGCTCTAACGGTTCGTTGTGCCAGTCCATCGGGATTGTAAGCTTCTTCTGCTCCGTCTGATTTACAATCATCAGGTGTGACAGGGAAGATAGCCATCGTCGGTACGCCTAGTTTCGCAGCATGTTCTGCTTCCTTTACTAGCAGATCAATACTTTTACGCACCACACCCGGCATTGAAGTAACTTCTTCTTGCTTGTTTTGACCTTCTAGCACAAAAACAGGATAAATTAGGTCATCAACCGTTAAACGATGCTCTCGCATTAAGCGGCGAGAAAAATCATTACGACGCATACGGCGTGGGCGAGTGTAGGGGAAGCTTCCAGTCAGTGTTGTCATGAGTCGACTCTAAATTCAGGATAATAGTGGGATGTTGATTGTGCCTAATTTACAATAAAGATGCATTACTTGGGAATTTTTTTGTATCATGTCGAAATTATGACAAACAAACAGTTAGAAAACACACTCGAAGAACTCTGCCAGCTAGGTTGCAAGAAGATCAATATTCTTCTTCAACAATTGGATCAGAATACTACTCCTCGCGAGCTTGAAGGCTATTCAAAAGATGAGTGCGACTATCTTTACAATGAGCTGAGATCAATTATGGCAG
The DNA here is from genome assembly GCA_027024625.1 of Thiotrichaceae bacterium. GTDB lineage: Bacteria > Pseudomonadota > Gammaproteobacteria > Thiotrichales > Thiotrichaceae > S015-18. Next base: position 7,544 of record JALVRY010000415.1, on the reverse strand, counting down.
TCTATGGCGAAAAGGGTTGTGAAATCTAATCCACAATTCTTTTATAACAGCATATCTGATAAAATCCCCTCCCATAAAGTAAATCAGCAAGCATAATAATCACTTTTTGCTGAGCAGAAAACACAAATATTGAGCGATGGTAAAGGTAATATAAAACAGTAAAATCTAGGTTTTTACGTTTTTATAGAGACCACCACCATTTCTTTAAACCAAAGGACACCAAACAAAAATGAAAAAGCTATTCGGTACCCTACTATTTTTTGCTATTTTACTGGCAGTTATCTGGGGCGGTGCAACGTGGTTTCTTGCCAAAGAAACTGAAAAACAAGTAAGAAACTATATCGAAAATAGTGACGAAACCAACGGTGCTGCCAAGCTTGAGTTAATCGATTATAAAAAGACTTCTTTCTTTGGCGCGAGAGCAACCACACAAGTTTCAACAGGCGTTCCTTTTATTGATAGCATTATTTCCAATGGAAAATTGGTTACAGATATTCAACACGGCCCTATTATTATAACCAAAACAGGCGTTAAATTTGCTGCCTCTAGGTGGGTAAGCCACCTTGACCTTGATTCATTAGACGAAGAATCTGCAGCTCTTGTTACTGAATTATTTGGCGATAACAATCCACTAAACGCTGAAATATGGATTGATTTTGACCAAAATACAAAATACAAAATACAAGTCCCTGCTCTCAGTCAAGAAGGAACGGCCAACTTCGATATTGATGGTCTCACGCTTACCGGCACACAATCTCTTAAAGATAACAAAGGCATAGCAACGCTAAAAATCCAAGAGATGCACCTACAAGACCCTACTCTTGAGGCGATCATCCCTAACGTCACTGCCGAGCTAGATATTCAAGGTTTTATTAGTTCTCAAATGCTAGGAACTAGCAAGGTTTCTGCACCAGAGATAAAACTTAAACCAGCAACAGGAGGAGGCATCAGCTTTGACCTTGATGCAACAACAGATTCACAAGCCAAAGGTGATGAAGTTTCAGGTCTGGTTAAAATGACGGCAACAAATGTTGTTGAACCATCAGGTATTATCAAAAACGTAAACTATGATATGGACTACCAAGGCTTAAGTGCTACGGGTTTAAATGAACTAAATAATATTGAAGCCAAGTTAAACAACCTACAAAGCCAATTAGCATGGAATGCAGAAAACACACAAACCCCAGAAGGACAAGATAAAATGATGTCCATCATTGGGCAAATGGAAGACACCTCAAAACAAATGCTCAAAATTATTTTTGATAAAGTCTTAATTGAGAAAAAAGCCGAAATTAGCCAGTCACTACTACTCTCTGGAGACAAAGGTAATTCAAGCTTAGATAGCAATTTTGTCTATACGGGTGGGGACAGCCAATCAATTGATATTAATAAATTCATGCTTGGTGATATAAGTCAAATATTACAGATGTTAGCAGGAACGCTTGCAATCAATATTGATAAATCCATGTTACCCGAACAAATTGCGATGATAATTAAGCTTGCTGCCCCTAAAGGCGTTATCAAAGAAGAAAACAATAAATTAAGTCTCAACGCTAGTATAACTGATGGAAAAATCACCTTAAATGGTGAAACGATGACACTAGATGAGCTAATTGCAAAGTTCAACCCTAAACCTGCCAATTTAAACGATGCAAATTCCAGCTTACCCTTACCAGCCGACATTGCTCAACGCATCGAAGCAGAAGGTTTAACACCTGAAATTATGCAAGATATTGAAGAAAGTGATGATATTGACCCCGAAGTGGTTAAGCAGCTAAAAGAATTGCAACACTTAATGGAGTCTGTTGATGCCGTCCCCCCTGAAATTCCAGCAGATGGTGGCGAGCCTATCCCTGCAAACATATCAGACGACTTGCCGATAGAAGATACTGAACCAGCACCCGCACAATAAAAGGAGATATTAGCAATTCATCCGTCAAACTATCCACATCCTTGGTTAATAGGTATCTTAGTTGATACCTCGGCCTCTGTGCATATTGCGGACAAGCAGAAAAAGGAAAAAGTACAGTCTGGTTTAGATATATTCAGGCATATCACTAGCCATACTATCTCAAAGATTAGCAAAGTGAATCCCGCCGTTAGTACAGAGAATAATATCGATCTTTTTGCCTATGGATTTGGCTTTGACAACCCATTTTCTTTGCTCTCTGGTATTAAAACATCGTCCATCAAAAATCTTTTTGGAAACAGCATAGATAATCCCATTGTTAGGCTCAGTAGCATTATTAACGACTGGCCTAAACATAACCATAAACTACAAACCCTTTCTGTAAAAGCTCAAGGAACTAGCCCAATGATGGAGGGGCTAGAAAAGGCCGATGCTATTTTTCACAAAGCCAGTCAGAGCAATGAATATGGCTTACAGGTTTTAGTAATCTTATCCGACGGCTTGGTTTCTGATGCCCCTGATTTTGAAGTCATCAAAAAAATTGAGCATCTAAAAAAGCACAATGTTGTCGTTATTAGCTTGTACTTATCGGATAAACACTTGATCAAACCTAAAATTATCCATAACCAGATTGATCCATCATGGGATAAGGGAGCAAAACTACTCGCTGAATGTGCCTCTAGTTACAATCCTCATAGCTATATTTCTAGCTATCTCAAAGAATACGGCTGGACGATTTATCCCAATGGCAAACTCTTTGTGCAAGTTGATCCTTTAATACAGAATCACAAAGTAAAACCACCCTTAATATCAAAGAAAACCCACAATAAAAACAAAAAGCAAGATAGCAAACACAGTGTAATTATTGCCTATCATCATCATGACAAAGCATGGCAAGAACGCATCCATAAATCATTACAGCCGCTAAACCGACTGGCAGATATCAAACTCTGGGAAGACACGCAATTTAATACAAAAACAGACTGGCGATTTTATGTCGGTGAACATCTCATCGCAGCTCAAGTCGTTATACTATTGGTATCACCTAACTTTCTGGCTTCCCCTTTTGCAAAAAACAAAGATTTCACGTTGCTATTATCACAGGCAGCAGACAATAAAACCAAAGTGTTACCCATCATACTTCAACCCTGCCGTTTCAATTTTGATGACGAACTTTCAGCCTATGAAACATTAAACTCCGCTTATCAACCACTCAGTGCCCTAGCAGACGATGATCAAAATGCATTGCTAAAAAAGCTATTTTTGTGGGTTCAAGAAAAGCTGAAATAAGGGGGGAGCTAGGGGGGGGAAATATACTTACAGAATTAACCACAGATGCACACCGATTAATACCAATCGTAACAAATTTTTACCCTAATATTTCCTATTCATGTTTTTGTCTATGTGCTAACTTGCTGTAAGACAAGATGCCATCAGTTCCGCAAAATAAACTTAACCTCTTCATTTTCACCAATCAAACCATAATGCTGCAACCATTCTTTTGCATCCTCGGCATCTTCTTCAAACCAGCGTTTTGCAGAGCCTAGGCGAAAGCTGTAGCCCCATTTATCCATATCTTTTAGCATCATTTCACGCCCCATTTCGGGAATTTCATCCGCTAGTAAGATTTGCAAATAGCACACGGCATTTTCTTCGGCTGGGGTACGACCACCTGCGTCGGTGTGTAGTGTTTTTCGCCTTTCTTTATCTACACAAATGGTATGGCAAGCTTCGTGTAATAAGGAATGTGCAGGCGTATCAGGTCGAGCATAGACTTTATTTTTAATTAGCCCAGCTTCTGGTTCACCCCAGTATGTTCCTAGGATTTTTTCACCTTCTTTTAGCATTGCCAATTCAAGCTGGAATTTAGCTAACAAGGCAGAGATAGTTTGTTCAGGCAGATTCTTCAATAACAGCATGGGTATTATCCATTCCAAATAGACGCTTTAAGTCCTCTAAAATCATATAGCTCGCAGGTATTAATATCAGCGTGATAAATGTAGCAAATAAAATACCAAAGCCAAGACTCACCGCCATTGGTATCAAAAATTGAGCTTGTGTGCTTTTCTCAAAAATCAATGGGATTAAGCCAACAAAGGTTGTCAGAGAGGTCAGTAATATTGGCCTAAATCTAGCGCCTCCTGCTTTTCGTACCGCATCATAAAGTGGCACGCCTTGCTTTACTTTCTTATTAACATAATCAACCAAAACTAATGAGTCGTTCACCACAACACCCGTTAAGGCGAGCAAACCCATTAAGCTACTGATACTAAGACTCATACCCAATATTGCATGCCCCAAGATAGCCCCCGTGATACTAAAAGGAATAACACCCATGACAATCAATGGTTGCAAATACGAGCCAAAGGGGATCGCTAATAAAGCGTAAATAATAAATAAGACAAACAACAGCCCTACTTTTAAGCTCATCATCGATTCTTGTTGCTCTTTTTGCTCACCTTCTAAATCAAAAACCACATTGGGGTAATTTGTTAATAACTTAGGTAACCATTCTTTTAGATCATCAACAATACTTGCTACATTGGTTTTCTCTTTATTAATATCAGCCGTGATATTCACAATGCGTTGCCGATCAACTCTCGTAATCTTTGCTGCCCCACGATCATAAACCAGTTCAGCAACCTCAACTAAGGGTATTTCCTTCCCCTGTGCCGTATGAATTTTTAAATCTTCCAAGTCTTCAATCGTTTGTCGATCACGCTTGGGATAACGCACCATGACTTTGATTTCGTCTTGGTTACGCAGAATCCGTTGCACCTCTATTCCATAAAAAGCCGCTCTTACCTGACGACCAATATCTGCCAGCGTCAGCCCAAGTAACTCTGCTTCAGGCAAAATGCGTAATTGAACTTCTTCCTTGCCATCTTCAAAGCTATTTTTTACATCAAATACACCGTCATAAGTATCCAAACGTGCTTTGACTAACTCCGCTGCATCGGCAAGTTGTTTAAAATTCTGCCCTTCTAACTGAATATCCAAAGGTGCGCCACCATGAGCACTTTCTGCACGAAAACTAAGCTCTTTAATACCGGGAATATCACCAATCAGCTTTCGCCATTCACGTTTTAGCTCTGAGCTAGTCACAGCTAAGCTTCGCTGTTCAGGCGGTATAACCTCCATCACCACACGAGCTAGATTCGACTTTCCTCCCGTACTACCCCGTAAACTACGCCCTGTAGAACCTACCGTTGTTAAAATATGCTCAATCACACTTTCATTGTTTTTTGGGTCGATATACTTCGCTTGTAACTTTTCTGCTTGCGTTTTAATGTGTTGGATATGCTTGGTGGTAACTTCTAATGCCGTGCCTTCTGGCATTACCAGATTTACCCGTACAAACTCACTTTGCACTCGCGGGAAAAAAGTGAAATTGATACGACCACTCATCGCATAGGCAATTGTTAAGGTCAAAATAACAATAAAAAGACTGACCGCTAAATAACGAAAAGCCAAAACGCCATTTAAAAAAGGTAGATAAACTTTCTCAATAAACCTTTCCAACCCCAATGCTATTTTCTGCTGTAACCGTAATAACAGATTTTTTTGCTTATTATTATCTTCATGATAAACACGTATATGCCGCAGGTGAGCGGGCAGAATCAACTTAGATTCAACCAATGAAAATAATAAAACAGGGATGATAATCATCGGTAGTTGAGCAAAAATATCTCCCCTAACACCACCTATCATCAATAATGGTAGAAAAGCCGCCACCGTTGTTAACACACCAAAAGTCACGGGGATTGATATTTCTTGCGTCCCCTTAATCACCGCATCTAAGGGATCAGGGTTAGTTTTTAAATGTGTATATACATTTTCACCCGTCACAATTGCATCATCAACCACAATACCCAGCACAACGATAAAGGCAAACATACTCACTAAATTTAGCGATACTCCCAGCTCAGGCATTACTGCCAAAGCTCCCATAAAGCTAATCGGTATACCAACGCCTACCCAAAATGCCACAGAAGGACGCAGAAATAGAGCAAGCAATAAGAAGATCAACGCCCCACCCTGCATAGCACTATTCACTAAGGTTTGTAAGCGGGCTTTAACAATTCTTGAACGATCTTTCCAATACGACAGTTGTACATTAGCGGGTAATGTTTCTTGTCGCTTCTCAATATAGTTTTTTACTGTTTCAGCAACTTTAATGGCACTTTGCGTACCTGTACGAAAAACTTCGATAATCGCACTACGTTGATGATCAAACACCGCGTATAAAGGGTCTTCGGTAAAGCCATCATTCACTGTGGCTATATCGGCTAATCGAATCCGTGTGCCATCGGCTCGGCTAATAATAATGATTTTGTCAAAATCAGCTTGCCGATATGCTTGCCCTATTGTTCGAATTCGTATTTCACCTTGAGCGGTATTAATCTTACCTGCGGGTATATCGCGTGAATTATTGCGTATTATTTGAGCGATTTCATCCAAGCTCAGTCCATATTGTTGAAGGCTATCTTCAGGTACTTCAATAGAAATTTCATACGGTCTTAGCCCTGTGATTTCGGCTTGAGAAATACCGTCTAGTTGCGTGACTTCATCTCGAATTTTTTTGGATAATTCATATAAATCAGCCTCACTTCCAAGACCCGATAAGGCAAGGCTAATCACTTCGCGTTTACGTTGTTGCAAGGCAATTGAGGGACGTTCAACATCATCAGGAAAACCACGAATAGCATCCACTCGATTTTTAACATCACTCAGCACACGATTAACATCATTACCCTTTGCAATCTCAACACGAATTTGTACCGCACCCTCAGTTGCATCCGTAAACACATGCTTAATTGAGCTTAAATCAGCTAAAGATTCTTCTATCCGCAGAGCGATACTCCGTTCGGCTTCTTGCGGTGTTGCTCCGGGGTAAGTCACAGAGATGTTGATAACATCTTGCTCAAAAATAGGGAAAACTTCTAAGGGAATCTTAAAAATGGCGGCATAAAGTCCATAGGCGACAATCACCAGCATCAGCAAATTAGCAGCGACAGGATTTCGAGCAAACCATTCGATTAGTTTATGCATTAGTTGAGGAGCTTACGATGCCTTATTATTTTGAGTTTTAGCCTGCTCAGCAGCAGTCTTTTCTTCTTCCGCGTTTTTGTCATTTTTAATGCGAATTTTCAAGCCCGCTTGTGCCAACGGCATTGGCGTAATGATCAAGCGTGCATCATCCTCAACTGTTGTTTTAATAATACTTTTATTGCCTTCCGTACGCACTAGTTCAACAGGTTGAATAGAGACTTCGCCTTCATCATCCTTAACATTTTTTAGCAGTAATATTTCTTTTCCTTGTCTCACTGCCGAACGTGGCACGACATAAACATCATCATAAACTTGACCGTAAATTTTGGCACGAACGAACTGACCAATTTTTATCTTATATTTCTCATTTTCATCAATATTAGAAATAATACTAAGCTGATTAGTGCTCTCGTCTAAGGCGGCACTGCTTCGAATGACATGCCCACTCCATGTGCTTTTGCTCTTACCTTGCACCATGTAAAACTCAACCTTTGCCTTAGATTTAGCATTTTCATCCAAAGCCAATTGCTTGTATTGACGCAATGAAACAGGCAAATGTACCTCTAGCACATTTTTTGCATAC
>JALVRY010000414.1 GCA_027024625.1 Thiotrichaceae bacterium | reverse complement strand
CTAATAACCTACTGCAAACCCCATAAACATCATAATCTGAAATTATTGAACTCGTTAAATAGAACAACTATTTGCCTCACTCAATAAGTCCACCTTATGATATTTCTGTGATTTTCGCTACGGTTCTAGTTCTCAGACAAGCTCCTAGTAGCCATTGTTATTTCATTTTATTTGCTGACTCATCCAACGGTATGATTTTGTCTTGTTTTTATAGTCTATGTAGCTAAGAATTATTTACATCGTCCTAAAACAAAGAAAGGCACTAGTGTGCCTTTACTTTGCTTTACCTATGATTAAGATACGGTGCGAGTATCAGTCGATAAAGGTATCCAATTAATGACGTCGGCGAATTTCTCTAGCTAATTGGTGAACCGCCATCGCATATTTAGGGCTATGGTTGTAGCGAGTGATTACATAAAAGTTCTCACCTCCTACCCAATATTCTGTATCTCGTGTACCCACCAATTTAATCAGACTTGCCTTTTTCGACCAAAAATCACCATGTGTTCTTACACCTGCACTGCGGAGTTGTGACATCGTATAGCGAGGCTTCTTCGCGGTTGTATCTGCCATTGAATAGGCTCTTCCTGAGATACTTGCTGGTACAGCAACAGCACCGCCCCGTATCCAGCCATGTTTAGCAAAGTAATTTGCAACACTTCCTATTGCATCATCAGCTCTCCAAAGGTCTTTTTTACCATCACGATTAAAATCAACAGCAAAGTTACGATAGCTGCTAGAAATAAACTGGGGCATTCCCATTGCACCAGCATAAGAGCCTTTTAGTGATGTGGGGTTAATCCGTTCTTCTCGTGTTAATAACAAAAATTGTTCTAATTCTTTACGGTAAAAATCACCACGTTTAGGGTAATCGAATGCTAATGTAGTTAAACTTTGCAATACGTTATAATCACCAATGGTACGCCCGTAAGCAGTTTCAACACCAATGATTGCAACAATATATTCAGGAGAAACTCCATACTTTCTGCTTGCCGCCTCAAGAGCAGAACGGTGGCGATTCCAGAATGCAACACCGCCATTAATACGGTCTTCCGTTAAGAAGATAGGACGATAAGCTCGCCATGCCTTTCCTTCTGCTGGTGCTCTAACTTTACCTAAAACAGCATCATTACGTCTTACTCCAGAGAAAATTTGTTCAAGAGATGCCGTTCTAAAGCGATGCTTTTGACTCATTTCGCCAATAAAACGACGCATCGCTGGGTAGTTCATATAATCACCACCACCTCTTGATGTATTGCTGCGTTGGTTATAGCTAGTGTTACCATAGCTATGATTTGTATTATTGATTTCGGGAATAGTTGAACCATAATTAGCATTAGGTACATTTTGCCGAGTTTGTTGCCATGGCATGCGCTTAGGCCATTTAACTTTGCTTGGATCATATACTGGTATTGTATCGCAGCCCGCCAAACCTGCGGTGAGTGTTAGCACAGCGAAAGCAGAAACTAACGTGGTAAAACCTTTTTTCATGATCCATCTCCTAATTACACTTTTATGAGATCTTTGCATGAGAGATCTCTTTACAATTAACTATTGTCTAAATATACAGCATAAATATTGTAAAACTAAAGTTTGTCTAAGATTATGAGTGAGACAAACTTTGTTGAGTTATAAATATCTTGAAGCTGAAGTTGCCCATAATTTCATTGGACTTAATTAGTTTCCTAAAAAAACATTAATATTTAGCGATAGAGACTTTCAAATAGGTGTTTGCTCTAAAGTGGGAATCCTATATGAAAACCTGATACAGATAAGCCCCTGCTAAATTTTTAGATTTCAGGTAATGAATAATCTGAATAAGCCCAAGAGTATAATAACCTGAATTTGTGACTTTACTGTGTTGCATGGAAGCCACAGATTCAGGTAATAAGTCATTAAATACACTGATTTGTTCAAGTATTTTTATTAATTTTTGGGGAGATCAATAAAATACTTAAAAGATTGCAAATGTATAAAGTATTAGTTTGACTGGTAATAGTCTCGTTTTCGTTTTCGTAGCCCCATAATAATACCGAAGGCAGCTAGTAGCGTAACAACGGATGTTCCACCGTAACTAACAAGAGGGAGAGGTACTCCAACTACGGGTAATATACCACTTACCATGCCTGTATTTACAAATAGATAAACAAAAAATGTTACAGCTAAGCTCCCACCTAGTAAACGCGAAAAAGTATCTTGCCCCTTTGTGGCAAGATATAAGCTTCGCCAAATAATAAAAATGTATAAACTAAGAAGAATGATGTTTCCTAATAAGCCGAATTCTTCTCCAAATACTGAAAATATAAAATCAGTATGACGTTCTGGTAAAAAATCTAATCGAGACTGGTCGCCTTCCATCCAGCCTTTGCCGTAAGTGCCACCAGAGCCAATGGCTATTTTAGATTGGATAATATGATAGCCAGCTCCTAATCTATTTTCTTCTGGGTTGAATAGGGTTAATACTCGTTGCCGCTGGTAATCATGCATTCCATAATAAAATAGCAGTGGAGCACCCACAGCAATGGCAGCTAAAGCCGCTGTAATTAATTTCCATGATAAGCCGGCAAAATAAATAACAAATAAACCCGCGCTGGCAACAAGTAAAGATGTTCCTAAATCTGGCTGTTTAATAATAAGTCCAATGGGAAGCATTACGATGAAGAGGGCAACGGCAATATCTTTAAAACTTGGGGGTAATGGTTTATCAGCAAAATAGCGTGCAACCATCATCGGTACAGCTAGCTTCATTATTTCTGAAGGTTGGAAGCGAAATAAGCCCAAATCTAACCAGCGTCTTGCCCCCATTCCTACGTGTCCCTGCACTAAAACGAGGGCAAGAAGTATGATACCTGCACTATAAATCCAAATGGTAGCAGATTGCATGGTTTTACTTTTTACTTGAGAAAGCAACAGCATGACAATTGTTGCAATAAGGAAGTGAATACCTTGACGTGTCATCATGCTGTAATTTTCACCGCTAGCACTGTATAAGGTGATAGTACCAAGAAAAATTAATAAAACGAGAGCGGACATCAGTATAAGGTCTAACTGGGTTAGCCAACGAAAAATTTTGGAGAATATTTCCATTAGGGCGTTTCCTTATTTTTTTTCTGCTTTTTCTTTTCTTGCTTACCTCTACTACCTTTAAGCCCCTCTTTTTTATTGTCGGGTACAAGATAGCGTTTTAATAAATAGGCATCAATCATCCGACGTCCAATGGGGGCAGCAACATGGCTACCGCCACCTGAGTTTTCTGCGATAACTGCCACAGCAATTTTAGGATCATAAGCGGGAGCAAAACAAACAAATAGAGCATGGTCGTGTAGTTTTTTAGCTAAGCGTCTCGCATTGTATTTTTCTTTTTGACCAATGCTGAATACTTGAGCTGTCCCTGTCTTTCCTGCAATTTTATATGCTGCACCAGCTCCTGAGCGTCGAGCAGTACCATACCCCGAGTGCATCACGTTTACCATGCCGCCAATTGGTGTTTTCCACATTTTAGAGCTTTTTACTTTTATTTCAGGTAAATAGCTTGGTGGCTGAATAGTCTCGGGCATATTTTTAGACTTTCTCACCGCATGTAAGAAGCGTGGTTTTAGGCGCTTTCCTTTCATTGATAGTGTGGCAATAGCGGATGCAAGTTGCATCGGTGTTGTTATCCAAAAGCCTTGTCCAATACCAATATTAACGGTATCCCCAGGATACCATGTTTTATTATAACGCTTTCTTTTCCACTCACGTGTTGGCATTAGACCTGCGCTTTCTGAAGGTAGGTCTACCCCCGTTTTTCCACCAAAACCAAATTTCTTCATGAAGGGGGCGAAGCGATCAATGCCAAGGCGATAAGCTAAGCTATAAAAATAGACATCACAGGATTGGGCGATAGCGTAGTTCATATTTACGCTGCCATGTCCTCGTTTATTCCAGCAACGATAACGATGTTTATGCCCCGGCACTTGAAAATACCCCGGCGCACGAATTCGAGTGGCAGGTGATACAACGCCATAATGTAAACCTGCCATTGCAACAATGGGTTTGATTGTTGAACCTGCGGGGTATCCACCTTGTATTGCTCGATTATAAAGAGGACGATCTGGATTGTTTCTTAATGCATTATAATTTTTGTGTGATATACCATTTACGAATAAATTAGGATCATACATTGGCACACTTGCCATTGCTAAAATTTCACCATTTGTTGGATCAATCGCAACGATTGCCCCTTTTTTCCCCTTGAGTAATGTTTCGGCGGTGATTTGTAATTTCATGTCAAGACTTAAGAATAAATCTTCACCAACAATAGGATCTTCTTCCTTTTCTAATTTTTGAGGTCTACCATGAGCATCAACCTCAATAACCCGATACCCTGTTTTGCCATGTAGGCGTTTCTCGTAGAATTTCTCTATTCCTGATTTACCAATATATGCTGTGCCCTTATATTCACGACGGTCTACCCGTTCGAGGTCTCTCTTATCTATTTTTCCGACATAACCAAGAACATGACCTGCAATTTCTCCCCAAGGATAGTAACGCTCCATTCGAACATTGATACTGACGCCAGGAAAGCGCGGCTGATTGACTGAAAATACAGCCATTTCTTTTTCAGTTAAACCGCCTCGTAAGAGGGTTGACTGGTAACGGCTTTGCCGACGCATTTTTTGATAAAATTTTTGTTTTTCTTTATCACTTAATTTAATAATTTTTTCTAATCGGGCAATGGTATCTTCTATCTTTCCCTTAACAGAATCTCTCACTATTTCTAATACATATTCTGAGCGGTTGTCAGCCAATACCACGCCGTATCGGTCATAAATCAAGCCTCTAACAGGAGGGATGGGGATTGCTTTAAGATAGTTTTTGCGTGATTCTTCAGTATAGTGTTCATGCCCTTCAACTTGTAAAACAAATAATCTAAAGACAATACCTGAAATAGCGATAAAAACGATAACCGCAGCAACTAAGGAGCGTGAATTAAAGAGTTTAAGCTCTTCGTGTTCACTTTTTATTGACTCTCGTTTTGCCATACTGTCTTATATTTTGAATATTGAATTGATAATGATATTAAAGAAACGCTATCGACTTGACCAGAGGCTCTTCAGGAATAATAAATTAGGGGTAATTTTATATTGAAACCTTTGCATGAAAGATCTAACGAATAAGAAAGAGCGTAATTTTTCTTTTGCTATCCTCTCACGAAAAGGTCTCACTATTGGAACAAAAAATTTGTCGATATGAAAATAAATTCAGCCTTTAGCCTCGCCCGAAACAACAGTATTTCAATACCTTACTGGCGACACTAAAGTGTCGCTTCCAATATTTGGGACTTAATCAGAGTTTCCTTAAATAAAATAGCAACAGGGCTAAACAGAGTAACACCGTAATGTATTAGTGGTACAGAAGTGTCGACCAATATCAGCTCCAAGTATTAAAAGAGTGGCATTATACTGTAATCTAGTTCGCTTGTATTCGCCATTTTCAAATAGACACTTTCAAGGTCATATTCTCGGACAAGCTCCTAGGAGGTTTTGCGTGTATTTATGTTTTGGTTGATGATAAATCTGTTCGGTTTCACCTATTTCTACTAGCTTCCCCTGATACATAACCAAAACATGATCACTAATGTGCCGCACGATACTGAGGTCATGAGAAACAAAAATCAAGCTAAGTTGCTTGTATTCTTTTAAATCCAAGAGCACATTCATGATTTGAGCTTGCACGGATACATCTAAGGCGCTAACGGGTTCATCACATACCAATAACTCAGGCTCTACAATCATCGCTCGTGCGATACCAATCCGCTGGCACTGACCGCCTGAAAACTCATGCGGGTAACGATTAAGTATCTTCGAATCTAAGCCCACTTGTTCCAATACATTTTCTGTTTTATTGAGAACTTCGCCCCGTGTTAAGTGTTTTGTCGATAAGTTAAGCAAAGGTTCTGCAATTATTTGAGCAATGGTTAACCTTGGATTTAAAGCATCAAGAGGGTCTTGGAAAATCAACTGCACCTGCTGATAAAATTGTTTTTTTTGCTGTTTTTTGCTGAATTCTAATAGCTGGTCTTTCCATGTAACTTTTCCTTGATATGCTTGCAACTGTAGAATTGCACGGATCAAAGTGGACTTTCCGCAACCTGACTCACCAACAACACCCAATGCCTGCCCTTGTATCAATGAGAATGAAACATTATCCAAAGCTTTTGTTTTTTGCTTTGGATATTGCACAGTGATGTTATCCACTTCCAATAAAGGCATTACAGCACCTTTGTTATGGGGTTAAAGCAAGCGAGCTGATGCCCATCGTCTTTTGCCAGTAAGTCAGGTTGTTGTTCACACTGCTTATTTGCATAATTGCAACGATTCTTAAAAGCACAATGGGTTAAAGGAATCAGCGGATCGGGTGGCATTCCATCAATAGCATGAAAACGTCCTAGCTCATTGAGTGAATGTTGGGGGGATGCGGCTAGCAAAGCTCTTGTGTAAGGGTGTTGAGAGGCATATAAAATATCTTGCGTAGAACCTGTCTCAACAATACGACCTGCGTACATAACAACAATTCGCTCGCAGAAGTTTAATGCCAAGGGTAAGTCATGTGTAATAAATACAATGGCCATTTGTTTGCTTGCATGTAGCTCTTTTAATAAGTCCATAATGCCTGCTTGTACTGTTACATCCAGAGCAGTGGTTGGCTCATCCGCAATCAGTAAATCGGGTTCACAGAGTAAAGCCATTGCAATGCAAATACGCTGTCGCATACCGCCTGATAGTTCATGTGGATATTGCTTAAAACAGTGCTCAGGATTTCTCAGTTTAACCGCATGTAGCATTGCCATGGACTTGTCTTGTGCCTCTTTAGTCGATATTTTTTGATGCGTTTGCAATACCTCAATGAGCTGTTTACCTACTCGTAAATAAGGATTCAATGAAGTCATCGGGTCTTGAAAAATCATGCTGATATGTTTGCCACGTAGCTGATTTAGCACGGAGCTTGGTTTATTAAGTATACGGTTACTCTTAAAATCAACCCTTCCTGTCGCTGTGGCGTTGGGAGTGAGTAGCCCCATCACGGATTGAAAAATCTGGCTTTTGCCTGCCCCTGATTCACCGACGATAGCTATTGCCTCACCTGCTTGAACTTGTAAACTGACATCATTAACAGCATGAACTAGACCTTCATCTGTTGCAAAATTGATGGATAAGTTTTGAATATCTAGTAGTGGCTTCATTCTTTTTTCATTATTCCTTGGGGTCGAGAGCATCTCTCAAGCCATCACCAAGAAAATTTAAACAAAATAAGGTTGCAGCTAAAAAACCTGCGGGGAAAAGTAACATCCAAGGTGATGATTCCATTTGTGTTGCCCCTTCTGCAATGAGTACCCCCCAACTCGTCATCGGCTCTTGTACGCCTAATCCTAAAAAGCTTAAAAAAGATTCAAATAAAATCACTTGAGGTACAGTGAGTGTTGTATAAACGATTACAGCACCTAGTGTATTAGGGATGATGTGCTTACTAATAATTGAAAAATTAGATGCACCACTGACTTTTGCAGCATCAACAAAGGAGCGTTCTTTAATCGATAGGGTTTGCCCTCGCACGATGCGAGCCATGGTTAACCATTCAACTGCACCAATGGCAATAAAAATTAGCCAAATACTCCGTCCAAAATAAACCGTCAATAAAATTACAAAGAACATAAAGGGAAGGGCATATAAAACATCCACAAAACGCATCATTAAAGCATCTGTTTTGCCACCATAAAAACCTGCGGTTGCCCCATACAATATGCCGATGATAAAACTTACAGCGGTTGCTAAGAGCCCAACCATCAATGATACTTGCCCACCTTGTAAGGTGCGTACAAATAAATCTCTGCCATTAGCATCTGTTCCAAACCAATGATCTAAAGATGGGGCTGCTGCCATATTATCCCAGTCAATTTCATCTAATTCCCAAGGGCTTAACCAGCCCGCGAATAAACAGCTTATGGTAATAATAAATAATAAAACCAAGCTAAACATTGCCGCTTTATTCGCTTGCAAACGTCGCCATGCTTTTTGCCAAGGGCTTTGACCGATAGATTTAGTGTTATTCATAGGATACTCTAGGATCAAGCCAGTGGTAGAGTAAATCGACCAATAGGTTCATTACAATAATCAATGTGCCATAAAACACCACAACACCCATGACCAAAGTATAATCACGATTTAACGCCCCTTGTACAAAGTAACGCCCAATCCCCGGTAGGCTAAAAATTTGTTCAATAACAATAGAGCCTGTGACGATAGCGGCAACTGCTGGTCCTAGCCAAGAAATAACAGGCAATAGCGTGGCACGCGAAGCATGTCGAAATAGGATAAGCCAATTGGGTAATCCCTTAGCTTTTGCCGTGCGAATATAAGGGCTATTTAGTGTCTCGATTAAACTGGCTCGCGTCATACGTGCTACTGTTGCAATTTGCGGCAAGCTAAGTGCAATCACGGGGAGTATCATGTGCATCCATGTCCCCCAACCTGCTACTGGTAACCAGTGTAGAAATACTCCAAAAATTAATGCCAATAAGGGGGCGATTACAAAGCTTGGGAGAACAATTCCCGTCATGGCAATAGCCATTAACACATAATCTGTGATTTTATTTTGTTTTAAAGCGGCAAGGCTACCAAGGATAACACCTAAGAATAGAGCCAATAAAATTGCCAATAAGCCAAGCTGTAAAGATACGGGAAAGCCTTGCAAGATTAACTCTGTCACAGAATAGTCTTGATATTTAAAGGAAGGACCAAAATCACCTTGTAACAGATTGCTTAAATAGTGAATAAATTGAATGGGTAGCGGATCATTTAGATGATAAACACGATCAAGGTTCTTTGCGATTTCAGCAGGAATAGGGCGTTCTGTATCAAAAGGTCCACCTGGAGCCATGCGTATTAGAAAGAATGCAATGGTCACAATGAATAATAAGGTAGGAATCGCTCCTAAAATACGTTTGATTGAATACGCTAGGAGACTGTCTGAGAAGATGAGACGTAGCGAGGGAAAACTGATTTGGACTAGATTTTTCATCAATTTGAGGCGAATAGTCATTCTATTTAACGAGAATTGAGGGAAAATCTAGGCAAGTCCAGCTTTTCCGCAGTAGGCTCACTATTCTCAGACAGCCTCCTAGGCATGATGCTTCTCGCAAGCAATAACAGGGTCGAAAAAAAGTATAGATAAAAGTGATTGAGAAACCCTCATAATTTAATAGCTGCATTCTATAGCGAATTTTAGTATTTGGTGATATTGTACCAAACTCTTATTTTTGGATAAATGTTATTAATTGAATCTTAGGAGATGACATTATGGATTTTAACGACGAGTTAGACGCAAAAGGCTTAAACTGCCCTCTACCAATTCTTCGTGCGAAGAAAGCAGTTGGTAAATTGGAATCTGGTCAGGTATTGAAAATCATCGCAACTGACCCTGGTTCAGTGAAAGATTTTGAAGCATTCTGTAACCAAACTGGTAACGAGTTACTAGAAAGTACAGAAAATGGTGGCGAATTTACATTCTACATCAAAAAGGCTTAATTTCTGAATTGAAGTTATTTGACCTTTAAGGAAACTCTGGTCAGGTCACATGAGTGGTTTTTTCAAAGCTAGAAATTCTACCGACTCAACCAGAA
>JALVRY010000413.1 GCA_027024625.1 Thiotrichaceae bacterium | reverse complement strand
GCTCTCTCTCATGGTTTAATAGCTTGCTTACTTAATTTTGGGATATTTATAATAATGAGTGTTATCGATACCATTGCCATTTTGATTTCATTAGCGGCAATTTTCAGTTACATTAATTACCGTTTTCTTAAAATTCCAAATACTATTGGCTTACTGGTTATTGCTTTACTCATGTCTTTGATGATCGTTGGTCTTGGTAAAATGGGGCTTCCCATACAAGATAAGGCAAAAGCTTTACTCAAAGGTATTGATTTTAATGAAGCTCTAATGCAAGGAATGTTAAGTGCTTTGTTGTTTGCAGGCGCCTTGCATGTACGCCTTGAAGAGTTAGTGAAGCAAAGATGGGTAGTCGCAATACTAGCGAGTGTTGGTGTTATTGCATCTACTTTTATGGTGGGTTATGCCTCCTATTTTATTTTTGGTTTGTTAGGTTTAGATATTCCTTTAATTTACTGTTTGTTGTTTGGCTCTCTTATTTCACCGACTGACCCTATTGCTGTTTTAGGGATTTTAAAAACAGTGGGTGCACCTAAATCCTTAGAAACAAAAATTGCAGGTGAGTCTTTGTTTAACGATGGTGTTGCCATTGTAGTCTTTCTAGTGCTGTTGAATATAGCGGGTGCTGGTGGGCATGGCGAAAGCTCAGAAGTCAGCGCAATGAGCATTGCCGCTCTTTTTGCTCAGGAAGCTATTGGTGGTGCTTTGTTTGGCTTAGTCATCGGTTATATCACATTTCGCATGTTGGCAAGCATTGATAACTACCAAGTCGAAGTGCTTTTGACATTGGGCTTAGTTTTGGGTGGTTATGCTTTAGCCAGCGCTTTGCATATCTCTGGGCCCATTGCGATAGTTGTGGCAGGTTTGCTCATTGGAAATAAAGGCCGAAAATATGCCATGTCGGATAAAACCCGTGAACATCTTGATAATTTCTGGGAGTTAATTGATGAAATCTTGAATGCGATGTTGTTTGTATTGATTGGCTTAGAGGTATTGATATTGACCTTTAATACAGAGTATCTGTTAGCGGGTGTTATTATGGTTCCGGTGGTATTAATTATTCGTTTTATCTCTGTTGGGGTTCCTGTTTCTTTAATGAAACTACGGCACAGTTTTACCCCTAAAATAGTAAGGATATTAACGTGGGGAGGACTACGTGGTGGTATATCTATCGCACTAGTACTAACACTACCTCACGGTGAATACAGAGAAGCCTTGTTAATGATCACTTATGTTATCGTCGTCTTCTCAATCTTGGTTCAGGGAATGACTGTAGGTAAGCTTGTGAGAAGTAGTAGCTAAGCTTTCATCATCTACCAAGAAAAAGCGTCTAATAGGGCCACTCACCAATATAATTACCTCTAGGGTAATAGTTGCATGCCCATAGTTGTGACTTATCAGGGCAAATAGCCATCGCGCAACCGACTTGACGAGACTCGTGCCAAACCATCTGAGTAAAATGACCACAGTCTTCTCCGGGTTGACATAGGTTGTTTTGATAGTCGTAATATTCTTCCTCTTCTGCCCATGCCTTTACGATATCTTTTGCAGAGAAATTCTGTAGTTTATTAGTGCCATTACTAAGTTTTTCAGCGCTCGCCCAAAACAGGTTTTCACCATACTGTTGTTCAAATCTTCCTCCACCTTGGTTAGGTCGATGAATCATTGCACAGTTTTGAGTTGATGCTAGGTGATTAACCCACTGCTGTGCATATTGAGAGAGGGAGTTTGACCAACTAAGGGGGACTTGTTGGTGATCCACTCTCACTTTATTGTGTGAAGAAATCATCCCCCGGAATTTGACAGGCTCGGAATAGACATTGTTTACATGAGTTAAGAGAAATAATAAGAAAATGATGCTGTTCTTCATATTGCTTGTGTTTGATGTTAGTGGTGTTAACACTCAGCATACTAATTATGAAGAAACTATCATTATTCATTAGGATTAATGGCTTACAAAACCAGATTAATCCCAATGAATAAAAGAAAGTGTTTTAATTTTGGTGGGGTATCAGCTTATATCCGTTTCTAATATGAGTAGCTTTTTCTTTAAGGAAGCTCTGATTAAGTCCCAGAATTTATTGGACTTGATCAGAGTTTCCTTAAGTTAATCACTTTTAGTCATTTCTTCTATCAATAATGACTTACAGGTAATGCCCTTTGGTTTGGTAACGCCCATTAAATGCAGCACAGTAGGGGCAATATTACTTAATCCACCACTGGTACGTAAACGCCAGTAGGATTCATCAATGATTAGGCATGGGACAGGGTATACCGTGTGCTGTGTATTTGGCTCGCCTGTGAAAGGGTCTACGTATTCGTCACAGTTACCATGGTCGGCTGTAAGAATAACGGAGTAATCATTTTCAATGGCCGCATCAAGCACTCGGCCTACTTCGGTATCCAGTGTTTCTACTGCTTTAATGATTGCATCGGGCTTGGCTGAATGCCCAACCATGTCGCCGTTAGGGAAGTTAACGACAATAAAAGAGTGCTCTTGTTTATTGGCGGCATCAATGACGACGTCAGCAAGCTCTTTTGCACTCATTTCCGGACATTCATCATAGGTATGGACCCGAGGTGAATCAATCATTATGCGATCTTCACCGGCATAAGGTGTTTCTCTTCCTCCGTTTAGGAAAAAGGTGACGTGTGCATATTTCTCCGTTTCTGAAGTATGAAGTTGTTTATAACCCGAAAGACTAATGGCATGAGCAAGATTGGTTGAAGGTCTTTCTGGGGTGAAAGCGACAGGGGCTAATAACTTTTTATCGTATTCAGTCAAACAGGTGACAACGATAGGTGAGTAATTACCACGATCAAAGCTGTCAAAATCTTCCATGCCAAGTGCAGCAGAAAGCTGTCTTGGCCTATCATTTCGGAAGTTAAAGAAGATCAAGGCATCATCATTTTGGATTCTTTCTGCGTCTGGCATGATACGTGGAAATAAAAACTCGTCAGTTTCATCATTTGCGTAAGCATCATCAATCGCTTGTATAGGGTCAGAGGCTTCTTTGCCAATACCGTGAACCATCGCGTCAAAGGCTCTTTGAGTTCGATTCCAGCGGTTGTCTCTATCCATTGCGTAGAAGCGTCCCGTAATAGTGGCGATGCTTCCCCCGTATTTATCAAGTGAATCTATAACTTGCTGGACATATTTTTTAGCTGATTTTGGGGAGGTGTCGCGACCATCGGTGATCACGTGTACAACAGGTTTTGCGCCCCTT
>JALVRY010000412.1:7879-9729 GCA_027024625.1 Thiotrichaceae bacterium | reverse complement strand
GTGTATACTCCATTATATAAAACCAATATCTTCTCACTAGCACCTCTTCTTTTAGCATATTCTCTTAAATAATATATATTCAAAATAGGCAAAAACTTCGCCTCTTTCATATCTATTATCTCATATCCTCTTCCTCTTATTCTCTTTGGAAATCTTTTTAATAATCTTATAATTTCTTAATCTGCTGTCTTTACTTTTTACATGAATTTCATCGCCTACTCTAACATCAATATCAGGTTTGCAATATAAAAAACCATATTCAAAACCACCTGCGTGTGTACCATTTACAGGAAAGAAATCATCACTTTCTAATACGCCGATGAAATCTTTTATATGATTTACAGGAGAGCCAGCATTATCTCTATGCACCCTGCTATAGACATCACTAGAATTTTGCCTATACAGACCAAGCTCAATACCATTGTAAAAGAGTATTTGTTCAAGCCCTGCTTCGCCTAATTTTTTGATTACCTCTTCCATGTTAGAGTAAAAAGTCATAATTTACTCCTTCACTTTTTTGGTTTTTCTAAGCCGCCATAAAAAGGAGCTTAAATGTTTGCATATACCAAGTGTATTTGATGAGTTGGCATACGGCCTTCCGCCTAATTCCCAAGGTGGTGTTTTTCTCTTATACTTTCTTGGGCCTCCAACCAAAGCACCAGCCTTTTGCATAGGAGTTTCAAACCTGTGCCGCCAATCGGGGCAATGGCATCTGAACTTCATAGGATGTAGTCTTAATGATGGTGTTCGGTGATACCAAGTCTTGCCTTTCGCATCCTTTGTAGCATTAAAAAATGACTCGGACTTAACTTCTTTAAACTTCATATTATGAAATTCGATATTCACCTTATATTTATTATCGGTATTTTCAGAACTAACCACACCTTTAAAACGTAAAATACCACGCTTTGCGTCCGCAATTATTGTAATTTTAGATACAGGTAACTTAGGGTATTTTAGCAAATTTCGACCAACAACGTTTGGCGGTATTTTCTTGTACTCACCATCAGCATCCTTACCAACGTCATTGATGTGCTTTTTTAATTCGTCTCTTACATTTCTATATAACAAAGGCATGACCTACCCCATTGCCAAATAAAATTTTTGAATATTCTTAATTTCTTCTTTTGCCTCGTCAATTAGTTCCTTGCCCTCGGAGGCCATTTCGGAGGCATCAACAGTAATTGGTAAATCGTTCAAAGTAAATGCTCTTCGAGAGCGACCAATCCCTGTGAGAAACATACCCTGTAATAGCTTGAAGAATATGCCGTCTTGCGCTGAAATCGTTTTAATATCATAGACGGTTTCACCTGTGATCTCATCAAATTTACTATCAATCTGGTGGTAATAGCATAATACAATCTTGTAAAACGCAGAATAAGGTACTGTTAGAAGCTTTGTGTGTTTGTTGTAGTCCCAAGGTGCTTCTATGGGGTCGATTAAAAACGTATCAGTTGTACGCATACCCATATTGTACGAATTACCAAGATAGCGTATGGGCGTTACTTCTGATACCCAATCGGGAGATCTGCCCATTTCCTTATCAAAGTTCTCATCAAGCACTACACTTCGTGGATATATAATCTCTATTGAATATTGTTTGGTGAAGGGGTAAGCCTTATTGTAAATTGCAAGAGCATCTTCAACTAATATACGAAAAGAATCTACATCAATCTCAACGTTACTTTTTCTTAAAATAAATTGTCCAGACCTAAGTAGTATTCGATCAAATATATCATTAATATTCAAGACGCTCTCCTAAAATTTACTCTTGAGCCTTTGCTGTGACCGTGGTCGTAGAATTCTTCATCCAAGCAATTTAGCGAATTACTACAGACGCCAAAATTAAA
>JALVRY010000412.1:0-7869 GCA_027024625.1 Thiotrichaceae bacterium | reverse complement strand
TTTACTTTTGAGCCTTTGCTAATTTTTTAAGGGCTGTTACTTCCTTCTTAATCTTAGTCTTTCTTTTTGCAGGAGTTTCAGGATTGTCAAATTCTTCTTTCAAAACCTTCAACTTTTCCTTAATCTCATCAAGCTCTGGTGCTTGTTCATCTGCTTTATCATCTACCTTAGTTTCAGACTTTGCAGTTTCCTTACCTGTAACAATACTTACAAGACCACTTTGTTTAAAGGATGAAATTGATTCTGAATAATTTGCGTACTCATTCTCATCTTTAAAAGAAATGCTTTTCTTTGATGCCAAGGTGATTGGTTTCATTTCAACAAGCCCATTGTTCGGACGAATTGTTAAGATACCACCAAATTGACTTGTAACTTTAACTTTCATAATGACTTTCCTTTCTAAAAAATAGGGGCCGGCTACCATTGGTGAACCAGCCCCAGAAAACTATTTAATCAATTAAGATTGAACAATGTTAAAACGAGTTGCGTATTGTGGTACAACAACCTTAACACCCGCCATAGTAGCAGCTGCTTTTTGATCCATTAAAGGATTAACCTTTTCAGGAGCAAGTTGAGTAACAGTCAATGGCATGAAAGGTGCGTAAACACCAGCACTCTCAAGTGCGCTTGCACCAGTGTAAACACCAACACCAGCTTTTGAATCAAGAAGTGCTTGCTCAGGAACACGAATGTAAGTAATACCCTTGTAAGTACCAAAGATATGCGCCCCAAGGCTGTTCCCATCAGAAAGAAGTTTAAATCCTTCAAGACCACGAACAACTGCAGCATGCTCACGACCAACAATCATAACTTTGATTGTTCCACGCCCTGCGTTCTGAACCATTTTTGCTTCTGCATCTGCCATTCTTAGAGCGTAAGCACGTCTGTGTTGCTCTTCTGAATAAGCTGCACCACTTGGAATAGTAAGATCAAATTCAGTTGTTCCTACTGCTTGTGCATAGTAATTACGGATGAACTCACCACCGATTTCAGCGTTGATTTCACGAGTAAGGTCCATAGTCATTTCATCAAGAGCTGACTCACCAAATTGCTTTCTTAGTGCAAATTGCTGGAACATACCAACTACTGCTTTAAGAGCATAAGCTTTAGCCTCAATAGAAGTCTGATCTAGGAAAGAAGTAATCTTTGGAATATCAGTAGCTTCCTCAAGGTTCATTTGATAAGTAACATAAATCTTCTCGCCTGCCCCTGGGTCAGTAGCAAGTTTGATAGAAACTGCACCAGTTGAATAACGAACAGTACCAGAAAGTCCATTACCAAGGATAACGCCAAGATCTTGGTCAGCACCACGGGGCCCTACATCTTCACCATAAATATCATTAGAACCACTGAAGGTTACTTTTAGGAATTGGCTACGAAGTGGTTTTGCTGCAACAGTAAAAGCATAATCTACTTGTCCTGCAACAGTAGTTGCTCCTTCCTCATTCTCGATAAGGTTTGAAGCGTAACCAACAGGTGTTACAAGTCCAGTTCTTGGGTCAACAATCTTATCACCAGCAGTTAAGTTACCACGAGTAGTATCTGCTCTTAGGTTCTTAAAATAGATGATTGATTTTTGAGATTCAATTGTTTGAGTTGAAGCAATTACAGGAAGAATACTATTGCTCATAGTAGCTGTAATAACATCAAGTGCAACCTTTGGTAATTCACCAAGGTTATTAAGTGAACCGTTTGCTTCACAAATTTGTGTGTAAACGTCCCACTGGTCTAGTTGCTTACCTAATTGGATTAGGTGATGCTCTGTTAGGTCCATTGCTTTGCTTACAAGTGATTTTTCAAAAGACTGTAAATATTTTTTATACTTTTTAAAGTACCCTTCTACAAGTCTTTCATTCTCAAGTTTTTCTAAATTTTCTTGGTTCATTTCGACTCCTTTGAAATTTAATTTTTGTTTGTGGCATTATTGCCTTGTTTCAGTTGAAGCCCGAAGTGCAGGTCAATCAACCAAGAAACCTTATTTTGCTAATCTTTCATTCAATCTTTCAATACGAGACTTACCAAGAATAGCTGATTCAGACATTTCGTCCTCATCTTCATCCTCGTCAGACTCTTCATCATTGTCTTTACTTTCGTTGAAGTTTTTCTCATATTTTTTGGCATCTGATTTAAAAGCCTCTGAAACCTCTGAATAAAGCTCACGAATTTCTTCTTCAGTTAGTTTCTCAAGAAGCTTTTCTACCTTCTCACTTGAAATCTTTAACTCTTCTGCAAGAGCATCTACTTTGGCTTGCTTCTCGGCTTTTACTTTTTCTTCAATGATTGATTCAAGCTTGTCGAGTGAAGTATTAATTTCTTCGATAGTACCAATCTCAGCAACAGTATTGATAAATTTTTCACTCTTCTCAAAATACTCTTTAATCTCTTCAATAGTACCAAACTCTTCACGAATAGTTTTGATATATTCTTTAGCATTTTCTAAAGTCTTTTTTGCATCTTCAGCTGACTCTGAAAACTCTTTATATGCTGCTAGTTCTTCGGCCTCTGCTTTTGCCTTCTCAAGCTTTTCCTTGATTTCTTCTACAGTACCGATTTCTTTAATAGCTTCAGCAATCTTAGCTGCCTCTTCCATCTTATCATTTTCGGCTTTCAAGTGTGCATTCTCTTCCTCGATAGTTTTCTTATCTTCTCGAATAGCTTCGATTTCATCGGTAAGATTACCAACTTGAATTTTCAGTTCTGCGTTCTCATCAGTAACATGCTTTACTAATCTTTCGTCCATTTTCATCTCCTTACTGTTTTTGTCCATTTTTTGTTCCCCTTGTTTAATTGCTTCATTAAGAGCTTCTGATAATTTTGGGTCAGCTTCTAAGAAGCCTGGGTCAATTACGAAGTCCCATCCGTCTAATTCATAAGTATCTTCATCAACAGCTGGAACACCATTCTTCTTACCTTTAAAAGTACCGTTGGCTCGAGAGGAAACATACAACTCTGAACCAGCTCTTAGTACAGTGTTAAGAATACGACCAACAGGTGTATTCAAAATCCATGCCTCACCGATACCCCTGTTTGTTGCCTCATCAATCTCAATATGATGCATGAAATGAGAAACAACGCCTTCCCGAACTGCCTGATCGCCTAATTTAGCATCATGCCCCACCGTTCCAAACATTAACTTTTTCTTAATCTTTGTTTGAATGTTAGGGTCGTTGATGACCTTCTCCCATAACCGTTTACTATAGAAACGGCCGTTGCGTGATGTCCCATTGGGAACAAAAAACTGTCCTCGCACTTTAGCAAGTACATGAGTACCATCTATATCAGCATCGTTGTGATCTTCTACAAGATCAAACTTAATTTCTGGGTTTATAACATCAATAAGTTTGGCCATTATTCTCTACCTAGTTTTTTCTTAATTCCTTCAATAAGAGTAGGATAATACGTTACATCATTTTTTGCAATTTTCTTACTTTCCAACTCTATCGTTATAGCTTTCCACATTTTTTCCATTTGTGCAAATTCTTGTTCAGTTAATTCAGCTAATTTTTGAATTATACATGATTCGTCTGTTATATCGAAAAGGAAAATGGTCTCATTATCGGATAACTCTTCTCCTGTGATAATTTTCTTCTCTATCATAGTGAAGTAGGGTAGTGCATAATCAACAATCATTTCTTCTAATTCAACCTGTTCTTGTAGTTGATGAAAGTATTCGAGCTCTACTAACATATGTTGTTTCGCACTATTTAATGCCTTTAAAAAACTTTGTTTTAGAAGCAGACTTTCGTAAATATTAATTTCTTCATTTGTCTTTTTTCTTGTAATTCTGGTCGCTAAAAATCTTCCAAGACGTTTATGAAACCTTTTCCCTGTGGTGGACTTATGAAAGGCTTTAATGCCCTTCATCATCTTCGTTCTATTATTACGCCAATTAGCTTTTTGATTGGCTGATTTACGATAATTTTTTAATTTCTTAACCAATGGTGATCGTACTTTAATAAATGATTTCATTTCATCGAGACTAGGAACAAAATCCTTATCAACTGAATTAATCTTATCAAAAGCCTTAATTTCTGATAAAAATGTTTGTGCATCTAATTTACTTGCGAACTTCATTTTGACCTGCCTTGACCTTAATTGATAAATTTACTTACTATTTTAACAATGCTAAATCCGAAGGATGTCATTGTCAATATTGCAATAACCAATTTGAAGAAGGTTGGTAGCCCACTAAAAAAGACAGTTATATTATCCAACTTATCAACCTTTTCCTTATATCTTTCGTTTGACTTCTCATAATTTTCTTGTGCTAAAACATGAAGATCTAATCTTGAATTTAATTTTTGCAATGAAATTGTAATCTCGTTGATTGCCTTCTCATGTTGGGCCATCATATTTTCAAGTGTTGTTGATCTTTTATGATGCTCCTCTACTACAACCGTATTACGCTGTAGTACCCCATTTTGCTTATCCATCCGGTCAAATACCTTATTGAATTGGTGGTCAAACCGATTTAGTTTGTCAAAGATCTGCTTGAATTGGATTTCTAAATATTGATTTTGTTCTTTATCTGTCATGGCTTAATCCCGTATATTTGCTAATCTTCTTGCTTGAGCAATTAATTTTCTAGATGAGTTTGGAGATGATGAGGCGATACCTTGTGCTTGATTTAGTAATAATAATGCCGAATTTAGGATTGTATTCCGTTCGACCGAATTATTATTGTTAATACGTCTACCTACCTTAATGGTTAATACTGCGATTGTCTTTACAAGTGTATCGTCTGCCATTGCTCCACCCTATGAAACGCTTTTTGCGAATCTTTTTGCCGCTTCCTTGGCCTGTTCCATTGTTTTTATCTTTTCATTTCCATGTTGTGTGAATGGTGTTTTCATTGTTTTTTCTTGTTTGTCCCAAGGATCATTGGGGTCATCATCAGGATGCACCCATTTCTCATCATACATCATATCGCCAATCCCAAAGCCTGCAATGGCCCTATGGCTCCAACCATACCATTTCTTATTTTCTTCCGAATACCCTAAACCATCTTCAAACTTTGATATTTTGAATTTCTTTTGTATATCATCACGCATAGACTCTAATAAAAAGTTTATTTCATGTGTTAGTAGCATTATTACTTCCTTATGAGCATCTTATTGCGCCCTGTTACTTTCTTAACTTTCATTCTTTTTCTGACCCTTAACGACTTTTTTCTTTTCCTTGCAATCGACCTTGCCTTTAATTTTCTTTTTCTTGCGGCCTTTCTAAAAGCAGCTCTTTGCTTCCCTGTAATACGTTTGGGCCTTCTTCTCCTGACCATTGCAATTTTAACCCGCTTACCATTTCTAACGACGTATGCAAACCGTTTCTCCTCGATTTCCTCATCACTATCTAATATGGAAATTAGCACATCATCGGTTAGCCAATCCAAATTAACCAAATCAAGGGTCTTTTCTCCATCAATTGTGATAATTTTGGGGTCAATTGGGTCAAGGTCAATGGCTTCGAGACTAACCTCATCATTTTCATAATCTGAATAGTCATTATCATCCAAAATATAAGCATCTGCTCCATCCTCATTATCATAAGTAAAAAGGACTTCAAGCTCATTATCTTCATCATCAACAAACCGTATAATAGCATCACCACCATTTTCGGTACTGACATCATCAACTCGAATGCCTTCGAAACCTAGTTTTTCTAAATGAGCATTAAAAGCATCCTTAATATCTTGCTCCGCTTTAGAGGCTTCTGCTTTGGATAATTCTTCAAGAACCGCTTGTGTTAATTTCATATTACCTCTTCAATGGTTGTTTACATTCCTGTACTTCTTTTAATTTTTCTTGGCAAACCTTGGCCATTTGTTTGGCCTCTAGTAATTTGACACGATCTGCCTCTGTTTTAGGCCCTGGCGATGGGTCTTTAAGATCAAGAATACGGTCAATCATTCTCTCTGCTTCTTTTATGGTTAGTCTTGCCTTTCTTGAACCACTAATATCGTAAGTATCTCTCACCTTAGTATTTTGATGACGACCTTCTTCGATTTCCTTTTCTTTCAATTCCTCTAAAACCTCTGTTGCTGATCTCATCTACTCCTCCTCACCTGTATCTACCTCATCTTTCAAGGCATTTACATCTGCACCGCCTTCCTTATTCAAGATAAAAGCATCTGAAAGGCCTACGGTTTTTAAATTTGATTCTAAATATTCTGATACTTTGTTTAAGTCGATAGAGTCTTTATATGGAGAGTCATCTGCTACCATATCATTAAAGAAATCTCGTACATTTGTAAGC
Source organism: Thiotrichaceae bacterium (assembly GCA_027024625.1). Classification (GTDB taxonomy): domain Bacteria; phylum Pseudomonadota; class Gammaproteobacteria; order Thiotrichales; family Thiotrichaceae; genus S015-18. Next base: position 1,617 of record JALVRY010000412.1, on the reverse strand, counting down.
AAGCTTGTTGTAACATCTGCATGCTCTAATTTATCTAGGTTATCAATCTCAACCAATGTATTCAGAAAATTAACTTCAATATCTTCTTCTTTAAAGTCTATTCCTCTATTGGCTAGGTGAATGAAAGCTATCTGCTTACTACCTTCTGCTAATGATTTTTGCACTCTCTTTAGCTTCCGTAGGTACTTGGCATATCTTTTAAGGATTTCACCCTTAGAATCACTATCCGACTTAAATACTAATTCTGATGGAATGCCTGCCGAGTCCATAATAAGTTCTCTTAGGTCTTTAACAGTATTTGTAAGGTCGTCTGGCTCATCGGATTTATAATCTAATTTATCTAGTGAACCTTTCTCACCTAATAATGGAAGAACTCTTGTTTTGCCAGCTGCGGAGAGTATTGACTCAACAGTAATCTCTCGAGTACGAGGGTCAACTGAAACCTTTTTATTAATCATACCCTCAATTCGTCTAGCGGCCATTAACGCTTGTTCTAAGTCATAATTATCGGGTAGTGGCAACCCAACCAAGTTACCTTGGGAAAGCTTATTCAGCTTTGTCGCTGGTATCAATTTTTCTAATAAGATTAGTTCTTTTAGTTTTGAGAGAACAGGATATAACATTGACTTCCCTACCCGAATAAATCTAGGTATTTTTTTCAATGTCTTTCGCATCTCTTTATTTCTTGCCATAGACGGTGGGATAATTGCTCGCATATCAATCTTGATTCGTTGCCCGCCTAACGAGAACTTGATATAATCAGCTACTTCATTCACTTGTAATTGACCACTGACATCATCTATAGATAGGTAGCCTTCGGTTACGCCATCTTGTGTGAGCGAGATAACAGTTCCTTGGTCTACTATATCGGAGACATCTGTTATCCCTTTTGATTTAGGTTTGAATTTCTTACCTTTCTTACCTTTACCTAGCTCATCTGTTTTTTCGGTTACATTATCAATAACTGTTTTTAATGTGTATTCACCATAAGCGCAAAGGTCTGGTGTAATGTTCAGAATTAATTGGTCAAGTCCAATTCTCTTTTTTAGTTCATCAAGCTCTTTCTGGATTGCTGGGTCAGGATGTGAATATGAAATAATTTCATCCGTACCAATTCTTGGTGATAAGGCATCTTCTGTTATTTGGTTCAAAATCACTTCTACAAGATAAAATGAACGAATATCATCTACAGCCTTTATAATGGACTGCATTTCAGAGGATACTTTCGTATAAATTGCACCATACGCTGATAATGCGTAGTATTTCTCCATTGAATTTAAAGCACGTTCGATATTTGCTTCTGCAATAGCTTTGGCATATTCCTCGCTTGTAGGTAGTGTTGGGGATATTGCTATTGGGTCATATGTCATTTGGCTTGGTGGCGTATTTAAAATATCCTCATTCAATTGGGTTGCAAATGGGGACGCAAAGCGGACATTTGGATTGACTTTAAATTGACTCATGATATTACCTACTTTCTTTCGATTGCTTCTTTAACACCAATTCTTCGACCATCAAAAACTGTATTGTTCAGTTGCTTAATGGCCTCATCTGCATCTTCAGCGTTCTCGAAAGTAGCAAAGCCGAAGCCTTTAGAGACACCAGTTTCTTTATCTG
>JALVRY010000411.1 GCA_027024625.1 Thiotrichaceae bacterium | reverse complement strand
AAAGCCAATCGCCCCGCTACCTGCAAATAAATCTAGGCAACGAGCTTGATAAAGGTATCCTTGAAGCCAGTTAAATAAGGTTTCTCGTACTCTATCTGGCGTGGGGCGTAAGCCTTGAACGTGAACAACGGGAAGCTTTCTGCCTTTCCATTGTCCTGCGATGATGCGAATAGCACCACCACCTTTACGATTACGAGGCTGGCTTAGCTTGGGTTTTATCGTCTGCCTTTTTCTCATCCGCCTTTTCTACCTGCTCTCCGCCGACGATAACTGTAAGCATTTTGTCTGGTTGAATACGTCGTTTAAATGCATCAGCCACATCCTCACGAGTAATTTTATCGATCTGCCCCTTAAAGGCATCAAGATAATCTAAGGGTAAGTCATAAAAACCAATCATACCCAAATAACCAACAATATCATCATTACTAGCAACACCTAGAGGGAAGCTTCCCGTTATATCTTTTTTCGACGCAATTAGCTCTTCTTCTGTTGGCCCATCTTCTTGGAATTTTTTGACTAAATCAGCAGCAACACTAACGGCCTCATCTGTTTGTGAAACCTTAGTCTGCAAACCAAGAATAAATGGCCCTAATTCCTTCATTGGAGAAAAGTAGCTATAAACACTATAAGACAAACCGCGAGCATCACGAATTTCTTTCATTAAGCGAGAAGTGAATCCACCACCACCCAATACATGATTTCCCACATATAAGGTAAAATAGTCTTTATCCCCGCGCTTATCGCCTAACTGCCCAACCATAACGTGTGCTTGCTGAGATGGGTATGGAATACGAATTGTTTTTGCTTTAGTGAGGGGCTTTGCTTCTGGAATAGCTGCCGCACGCTTCCCCTGCCCTAGATTGCTTGCAACTCGCTTTGCTAACACTTCTGCTTGATCTCGACTAACCGCTCCAACAATCGCTAGTATGGCATTTTGGGCAACATAATATTGCTTATGAAAAGCTTTAAGATTGTCCAAGGTCATTGCCTTGATACTTTCTTCTGTACCATTCGTTGGTGATGCATAGGGGTGATCACCGTACAGATTTTTGAAGAAGGTCTTTGTTGCAATCGCATCAGGGCTTTGTTTTTCTGCTTGTAAACCTAATAAAAATTGCTTCTTCAAACGAGCAAAATCCTTTTCAGGGAAATCAGGCGAGCCAACTACTTTTAACCATGTGGCGACTGCCTTTTCTTGCTCCTTTTCTAGTGTAAGTGTGCGCAAAGTTAGCCATGCCATATCACGAGCTGAACCTGCTCCACTTTCAGCACCCACAGATTCTAATTCTTCTGCTAATTGATCTGCATTTAAGCCATCTGCACCTTCAAATAAAATTGCATTAGTCATCTTTGCGACACCAGCATTTCCTGCATCACGAACACCGCCGGCTTCAAAGGTTAAACGTAAATCCACCATCGGAATTTGCGGTACATTTACGTAATAAACACGTAAACCATTATCTGTTACCCAATGTTCGATTTTAGGAGCTGCTGTCAGTATTGCAGGTGATAATATGAGGATAAATATAAGTATTCTTTTAAGCATGTTCACTCTCCTATCGCTCAAAATGAGGGGCTGGCCCTTTCTTTTTATTGGGATCGATTGGCTGAGGAACTAGCTCTGCAAATGTCATCTGATCTTCTACTAAGTATTTTTTAGCCACCGCTTGTATTTGCTCAGGCGTTACAGCTGAAATATTTTTTACATAGTTATCCATTAATTTATATCCTAACCCTACCGACTCCAAAAAGCCCAGCAGTGTTGCTTGATGTTGAATGGAGTCTTGCTGATAGACTTCACCTGCAATGGTTTGAGCCTTTACTCGGTCTAATTCTTCTTGGCTCACTAGATTTGTCTTTATGTTTTCAATTTCTTCTTCAATCGCTTTTTTTAGTGTTGCTACATCTGAATCTTTTACAGGCGTACCCGAAAAACTAAACAGGTCTGGCAGGCGACCATAACCATCGTAAGAGGCATCTACATCGCTAGCAATTTCTTTGCCACGCACTAACTTGCTAATCAACCTCGCACTATCACCACCGCTGAGTATTGATGCCAAGACTTCAAGTGCATAAGGTTCCCACTTTTCTTTGGCATTAATCAAATTAGGCGTTTTGTACCCCATTATCATGTAAGGTACTTCTGCTGGGACTTTTACTTGAATAGATCGCATACCCAATTGCTTTACTTCTTTTCGGGGTTTTATTTTCTCAATATTACTTTTTTCGATAGAAGCAAAATATTTTTTCGCCATTTCATAGATTGCATCTGGCTCAACGTCCCCTACTACGACTAAGGTCGCATTATTTGGGGCATACCATTTTTTATACCATGCCCTTGCATCATCAACAGTCATATGATCTAAGTCATTCATCCAACCGATCACGGGGGTACGGTAAGGACTATTGATGAATGCTGTTGCTTGAAACTGCTCATACGTCATTGCGGTTGGCTTATCTTCTGTTCTCCAACGTCGTTCTTCTTTCACTACCTCAAGCTCTTTCTTAAACTCTTCTGGGGGCAGTAACACGCCTCGCATTCTGTCTGACTCTAGCTCCATGGAAACATCAATGCGATCATTGGCGATAACTTCATAATAGGCTGTATAGTCTTGTGTTGTGAATGCATTATTTTGGGCACCATTTTCTGCCAATATGCGATTAAATTCACCTGTGGGGTGCTTTTTTGTCCCTTTAAACATCATATGTTCTAACATATGAGATAAACCTGTCGAGCCATCATATTCATAACTAGAACCTACTTTGTACCATACATAGATTGCAGCAATCGGGGCACGTTTATCTTGCTTAACCAGAACCTTCATACCATTATCTAACATGTATTCGTGTACTGGAGCAGGTTTGATGGATGATGGAGTATCAGCAAGAACAATATTACTTAGCAATAGGGAAGAAAATAATATTGTAAAAAGCGTAACTGACAAATGGAGGGATGTTCGGGCAAATGCTATTATCATCGTGATTTTTAATTTATTAGAATAGAGAGTGCGATTCTACGATGTTTGGATTCAGAAAGAAAAAAGAAAAAACAGAAAATCCTAAGAAAGTTACCAAAAACACAGATAAGCCAAGTGGTTTATTTGCAAAACTACGTAGCGGACTATCTAAAACTGGCGGTGCAGTCACTGGCGGTGTTGGTACATTAATTCTTGGTAAGAAACAAATCGACGATGAGGTTTTAGAAGAATTAGAAACAAATCTCTTAGTTGCCGATGTTGGAATTGAAGCAACACAACAGATTATTAGTGAACTCACCAAGCGAATTAAACGCAATAAGTTAAAAGATGTCGATGCTTTAATGGAGGCCATGCATGACACAATGGTGGATATTTTGCAGCCTGCCTCTCGACCATTGCAGATTAAAGAAGAAGATCAACCAACGGTTATTCTAATGATTGGCATTAATGGAGCGGGCAAAACAACAACCATTGGCAAACTTGCAAAAAAATTCCAAGCAGAGGGCAAATCAGTCATGCTTGCTGCAGGCGATACGTTCCGTGCAGCTGCGGTTGAGCAGTTACAAGTATGGGGAGAGCGTAATGATATTCCTGTTATTGCACAAGGAACTGGTGCGGATACTGCTTCCGTCATTTATGATGCAATGGAATCGGCAAAAGCCAGAAACATTGATATTCTCCTTGCCGATACAGCTGGGCGTTTACACACCCAAGATAACTTGATGGAAGAGTTAAAAAAAGTTAAACGTGTTATCCAAAAAATAGATGATAAGGCTCCACATGAGATCATGCTTGTCGTCGATGCAAGCATTGGGCAGAACGCACTTATCCAAGCTAAAGAGTTTAATTCTGCTCTCGGTATTACCGGCATTACCGTCACCAAACTTGATGGAACAGCGAAAGGAGGCATTCTATTTGCCATTGCTCAAAACCTAGATGTCGCTATTCGCTATGTTGGTGTTGGTGAAAGTATTGATGATTTACAGGAGTTCGATGCCAGTACTTTTGTAAAAGCACTACTCGATATGGAATCAAAAAGCGAATAACAGACATAATAACCTTAGACCTAACAATGTAAGCAGCAGATTTATTATTTTTCTGTTCAGTGACTTACTAACGAATTAACAAAAAGAATGATTGAATTTAAACGTGTCAGCAAAAAATATCCAACAGGGCAACTTGCCCTGTATAACGTCAATTTAGCAATAAAGTCTGGAGAAATGGCCTTTTTGACGGGCAACTCAGGTGCAGGTAAAAGTACCTTACTCAAATTAATTGCTCTTTTAGAACGCCCAACAGAGGGTGACGTATCCATTGCAGGAACTTCTCTTAAATCACTGACTAAAGCCCAAATTCCTGATTATCGGCGCAAAATTGGCTTTATTTATCAAGACCCTCGCCTGCTGTCAGAACAATCCATATTTGATAATGTGGCTTTACCCTTGCATATCGCTGGTATTTGTCATGATGAAATTGAACATCGTGTGCATGCCGCATTAGATAAGGTGAATCTAAGCAACAAAGAAAAGTGTTCACCATTAATGCTGTCTGCTGGAGAAAAACAGCGTGTCGGTATTGCTCGAGCCGTTGTGAATAAGCCTACAATTCTTCTCGCTGATGAACCAACAGGCAACCTAGACCCAGAGTTAGCAGAAGATATTATGTATACTTTTTCTCAGTTTAATGAGCTAGGAACAACCGTGCTTATCGCAAGCCACGACCATGCCCTCATCGAACAAATGAACAAACGGACTATTGTTTTACAAAAGGTAGAGTCTTAATGGCTAAAAAAAATATAAAAAAACAAGCAGGCACAACCTCACCTTTTGCTGCTTGGCTTAATCAACACAAAAATTCTATCCGCTTTAGCTCACAGCGCTTATGGTTGAGTCCACTTTCAACATGGATTACTTTAGCCGTTATTGCTCTTGCTTTAGCCTTACCAACTGGCTTATATATTTTACTCAAAAACCTAGAAACCGTTGCGAGTGATGAGCGAGAAATTCCCACTATTTCTTTATTTTTAAAACATTCTGTCACAGAGCAGCAAGCAATAGACCGTGCTGAACTGTTCTCTGAAATGCCTGAAATTAGCTCTGCACAGGTCATTACAAAAGATGAAGCCGTTGAAAAATTCAATAATATTCGTGGCTTTTCAGAAACATTAAAAACACTCGGTGAAAACCCCCTACCCCATGTCATTATTGTGACACCAGAGCTAACACTATTGGGTAATTTAGAAATGGATATGGATACCTTTGCAAAAAACCTAAAAAAATATCCTGAAGTTGATGATGTCCAAATTGATTTAGAATGGGTAGAAAGGCTACGAGCTATTATCCATATTGCAGAACGTATCACCTTGGTTATTGCTATCTTATTAGGTATTACCGTCTTACTCGTTGTTGGTAATACCATTCGTTTGAATATTGTTGGCAGGAAAGATGAAATTGAAATTACTCAATTAATTGGAGCAACCAACCGCTATATTCGTCGCCCCTTCTTATATGAAGGGCTTTGGTATGGCTTCTTTGGCGGAATATTTAGCTTGGTTATCGTGCATTTCTCACTTTTATTTTTAGTTGCACCCGTGCAAAAATTAGCACATTTATATGAAAGTGAATTTGTGATTAGTGGCGTTGGCGTTTTAATTGTCGCAAAAATATTACTCGCTAGTTCACTATTAGGTTTAGTGGGAGCATGGATTGCCGTTGGTCGACACTTGCGTAGAAATTCCCACAAAATTGTTTAGACTTTTGCTGTGAAAATAAGAAGTAAACCCCACTGAAATTCAGCGGGGTTACATAGTGTGAGACAGTCGCCATCTTATTTTTATATTTTATGCGGGCTGATCTTGTCTCTTTTGGGCTTGCTCTGTTTAGTTTATAACTTGATAATAGCTTAACGAGTTATAAACCGTGTTAGAAGTAAACTCCACTGAAACTCAGTGGAGTTACATAGTGTGAGACAGTCGCCATCTTATTTTTATATTTTATGTGGGCTGATCTTGTCTCTTTTGGGCTTGCTCTGTTTGTATTAGATATTGTTCATATTATCTAATACCTTGTTTCATTAATAAGCTAAAAAGTGAGGTGCTGTGAACCGTTTATTATTTTAGTTTCTCGTGCTCACTAACACCTCTTTAGCTGCTTTCTAACCTGATCCATCAGGCATTCTTATTATTTTATTTTTATTCTTATTTGTTATCCCTTGATTAATATGATGCAATGCTCGTGCCAACAATCATGTCAGCCACTAAGTCTTTGTATATAATGACTTTAATTTATTATTAGGCATGATGTGACAGCATAATGACAAACAATAATGTGTTAATAACTGACAAAATAATTGGCAGGTGACAATTGTGACTCTATTTTCGACAGGTAGACACATAAGCAATAAGTATCTACTATAATCAAACACCGATATTCTAGGAATGCTACATTTCTAGTAGAGCCATCTGTGCTAAGCCCCATACTGAAAGGCAGCAGATTTATGATCAACCTACAATAGGAAACCCAAACATGGGTAAATTACTAAAAGGCGGAATACTTGGCGGACTCGTACTCTTTATATGGGGTGCAATTTCTTGGACAGTCTTAGACTGGCATATTTCAACCTTAGAAAAATTTCCCGATGAGAATGCAGCAACAGCCTTTATAGAGGAATTACCAGAATCGGGTATGTATATGCTTCCCCTAAGCTTTAAATTATCTGGCTCAGCCTCACAAACAACAATAGATGAAGCAATCGCAAGTAGCATGAAAAGGAAAGAAACTGGCCCCATTGTGCTTGCCTCTGTCTGGAAAGGTGGCACAGATGCGAATATGATTCAGCAACTAGTCGTTGCACTAATTACCCAAATTATTGCTGCCATTATTGTGACAGGCTTAGTTCTTATCAAACCACATACTCAGTTTAGCGGGCGTTTCTTCCAAGTCATACTTTTCGCATTAGCAGCAGCCATTGTTACTTATATTCCTTATATGAACTGGTTCTTTTTCCCTACCTACTACACAATAATAAGCATACTTGACCTATTAATTGGTTGGTTTTTTGCCGCCTTTGTTATCAGCCATTTTACTCGTCCCAAGTACCCTAATTTTTATTAATATCTGTAGAAACTTATCTAGGATTTAAGCTCAAAGCAGAAAACAAAAACCACATCCTAAACAGGCGGTACTACTTAATAATATCGCCTGCTTTTTTATTTCCCCGATTAGAAATTATCAAATGACAGAAAAAACTCTTATTCTTGGCTCAAGTTCTCCTTTTCGAAAAGAATTGTTGGATCGCCTACAGCTAGATTATCAAACTTACTCACCTGATATTGACGAAACGCATTTAGATAATGAAAACGCAGAAGATATGGTAAAGCGTTTATCTTTAGAAAAGGCTAAAGCTATTGCCACCGAACATCCTAACTCTCTTATTATTGGCTCAGATCAATGTGCCGTCTTAAATGGAAAAATACTGGGAAAACCTAGAGATCATGCTACTGCTGTCAAACAGTTAAGTGATAGTTCAGGGGAAGAAGTCAGCTTTCTGACTGGATTATGTCTTTATGATAGCCAAACACAAGAATACCAACTTGATTTAGTGCCTTATGGAGTAAAATTTCGGAAGCTAAGCCATGCCGAAATTAATAACTATCTGCATAATGAGCAACCCTATAACTGTGCAGGAAGCTTTAAGTCTGAAGGTCTAGGCATTACTTTATTTGAAGGATTTACGGGAAGCGACCCGACCGCATTAATCGGTCTTCCACTAATTCGTTTGACTCAAATGTTGCGAGAGAAAGGGATTAACCTACCTTAAAACACTTTAACCGCCATTAGAGATCATCAACCGCTAAAATTTCATTCAAATGCGCGGCATGAATAAGTAGTTTTGCCTGCTTGGGTAACATTTCAAACTCTATATCTTTTTTTTCTTTAGCTGCTTTTCTTTTCCAATCTAAGAAAAGAGCAATGCCCGCACTATCAATATGTGTAATCTGAGAACAATTGATAATAATCTTATTGCTTTGCATATCAGACTTATCAATAAATAAAGCACTCTTCGCTATCAGTGATGAAACAGTCGAAAATACCAACTTTCCAACAAGAATAAAAACACCATCTTTTTGATAAAATGAAACATCATTCTGCTCTTGAATAGCCATTATTTTTTCGATGCCACATTAACAAGAAACTGACCAATAATTTCTTCTAGCACCAAAGCAGATTGCGTATATTGGATAACATCACCATTCTTTAGTGTTTCCTCCTCTGCACCTGGAGCCAAAGTGATGTATTGAGCACCAAGCAAACCCGCCGTATAAATACTGGCCTGTGTATCAGATGATAAAAAATCATACTGTGATAGAATATTCATAGAAACAACAGCTTGGTAGCGTTTAGGATCATACTCTATCGAACTTACTTCTCCTACCTTCACACCGGACATTGTGACCGGAGCTTGAGGCTTTAAACCACCCACATTCTCAAAATATGCTTTAACTGAATAAGATTTAGCTTGAGAAAATCCACCCAAATTACTCACCTTAACAGCAAGCACTAGCAATGCAGCAAAGCCTAAAATCACAAACAGGCCTACTAATATTTCAACTTTTCTCGTTGTTACCATGTTTATACCTAATCTAAATAGTGATTCTAAAAATCACCAAACATCAATCCTGTTAAAATAAAGTCCAAGCCCAATACCACTAGCGCAGAATATACCACTGTACGTGTTGTTGCTCGGCTTATTCCTTGTGATGTGGGCTCCGTATCATAGCCTTCAAATACAGCTATCCATGAAATCGCTATTCCAAAAACGAAGCTCTTAATCACTCCATTTAAAATATCATCTTGCAAGCTTACATTGGATTGCATTTGTGACCAAAACGCACCAGAGTCTACTCCTAACATCCCTGTTCCAACAAAATAACCGCCATAAATACCAACTGCACTGAATATAGCCGCTAACAATGGCATTGAAATAATACCTGCAATAAATCTTGGCGTGATAACCCGATGAATAGGATCAACCGCCATCATCTCCATACTTGCTAATTGCTCTGTGGTTTTCATTAAACCAATTTCAGCCGTTAATGCCGATCCTGCTCGCCCAGCAAAAAGCAGTGCCGTAACAACTGGCCCAAGCTCTCTTACCAAAGAAAGTGCAACCATTCCACCTAATGCTTCTTCTGCACTAAATTTTACTAAAGTGATATAGCCCTGTAAGCCTAATACCATGCCAACAAAAAAACCTGAAACAACAATAATTAGTAATGACAAAAAACCAACAGAATGGATTTCTTTTACCAACAAACGAGGGCGTCTAAATAAATCAGTTACACCGATTAACGTGTGAAAAATAAAAAGATTTGCACGTCCTAGTCTCTCAATAAAACCTAGACTTGAGGCTCCTAAATTTTGCAAGAAGTTCAACACTAAAACCTCTCCTGCATTAATTGACTTCGGTAGTTATCTTTTGTTGGATAATGAAACGGAACAGGACCATTGGGCTTACCATGAATGAATTGTTGTACCCATTCTGAATCAGAATTTTGGATTTCATCCGTTGTTCCAGAAGCAATAACTTTACCATTCGCAATTAAGTTAATATCATCTGCTATAGAAAGTACCTCATGGATATCATGAGAGACAACAATGCTCGACATACCAAGTGCATTGTGTAACTCTCGAATTAAACTCACCGCAACTCCCATTGTAATCGGATCTAAACCAACAAACGGTTCATCATACATCATAAAAATAG
>JALVRY010000410.1 GCA_027024625.1 Thiotrichaceae bacterium | reverse complement strand
TAGCAATCCAAATCGAGAAATTCGTCCAACTTGCACACGCGCACGATCAACTTTTAGAGCATCACGTAAGCGACGTTCAACTTCACGCTGATGTTTGTTTGGCATCATATCAATAAAGTCAATGACAACTAGTCCACCTAAATCACGTAAACGTAACTGTCTAGCGACTTCATCTGCAGCTTCAAGGTTGGTATTAAGAGCAGTTTCTTCGATATCATGCCCTTTTGTTGCACGTGCAGAGTTAATATCAATTGATATTAATGCTTCGGTATGATCGATAACAAGTGCGCCACCAGAAGGTAGGTTTACTTCACGCTGGAAGGCGGATTCAATCTGATTTTCTACCTGATAACGACTGAAAAGTGGGAGGTTATCGTTGTAGTATTTTAATTTACGAGCATTATGGGGCATTACAGCTTTGATAAAGTCTTCTGCTTGCTTATGAACACCTCCAGCATCAATAATGATTTCACCAATGTCGCTACGGAAATAATCTCGCAAAGTACGAATAATAATATTACTTTCTTGATAAAGTAGGGTAGGTGCTTTATGTGTTTGTGCTGCCTCTTTGATTGCATTCCATATGGGCATTAAATATTGTTCAAAGTCCCACGTTAATTCATCAGATTCACGAGCAACACCAGCTGTTCTAACAATGATTCCCATATTGTCAGGGAGATTCAGCTTAGCAAGGTTTTCTTTGACTTGTCGGCGGTCATTACCGCTGATTCTGCGTGAAACTCCACCAGCTCTTGGGTTATTTGGCATAAGCACAAGGTAACGTCCAGCAAGGCTAATATAGGTCGTTAATGCTGCACCTTTGTTTCCTCGTTCTTCTTTTTCTACTTGGACGAGAATTTCTTGCCCTTCTTTAAGCACATCCTTTATGGAAGGGCGACCTTTGATGCTTGCGGGGTCTTTTAACCAGTATTCTCGAGAGACTTCTTTGAAAGGTAGAAAGCCATGACGTTGTGCACCGTAGTTGACAAAACAGGCTTCCAAACTTGGTTCAACACGAGTGATAACGGCTTTATAAATATTGGATTTTTTCTGTGAACGGTGTGTGTGTTCGATATCGAGGTCATAAAGTTTTTGACCATCAACCATTGCAACGCGAATTTCTTCGGATTGTGTGGCGTTAATTAGTATGCGTTTCATTGTAATAACTCATAGTTATTTCAAGATATAATCTTGAATATTATGTGGTTACCAATGCGAATAATTATGAGGAGGGTTAATGCTGTTACGTTTAGGCGTAATCAGTATATAGATAATAGAAATACATTAAAGTTGAGAGGAAAAGCTCTAAGATAACAAAAAATATGCTTGTTATCTAATTGATTTTACAAGTGAAATAGTTACAGAAAATAAAAGTTGCATGCGGATAAACATATAATCCTATTTCTACAAATTTTATTATCGTATTTCTTGATATTTTATAAATATCAAGAAGTTAGAAACATAAGCTAAAGTTTTCTAGCTAACTCTAAAGGAAATATGCCATACAATAGCGATAGCTCAACAGGGCTTACTTTAGTGTTACTAGGTTTTAATACGAATTAGAAATTCCTTTTTGTATTTGCAAGATAACTTTTTGATATCAAAAAGTTATTTTACAAAATAATGACTATTTCATTCAATCTATTTAATGTTGGGGAGATAGTATAGTCTCCAAGAAACTGTTAATGAATGAATCAACAACAGTCCCTCATGATATTAGTTTGGGAGGCCGTCTGAGAATGGTGAGGCTATTGCAGATAAGCTGAATTTGGCTAAGTTTTCCTCAAATTAGCTTTCCCTCGTTACGGCTCATATTCTCAGTCAACCGCCCTAGATGGAAAATCCTTCTAGACTAATACGTTTGTGTGTCATTTCTTGAACAACCCAAAATTCTATTATTTTGAAGCATAACCCGCTTCTTTACGTTATCTAAATGAATAGTAATTGTTGGAATAAGCTTGGATTAAGTCCAGAGGCGTTAATGTTTCTAATTACTATTCTTAGCATTGGTATATCAAAGGTGTAACGACGCTGCTGACCTGTCACATCAACAGCGCTGTAATGCGAAAACAAATTTCACATTATAAAATTTATTGGCTTTTTGATTTTCCTTGATTTCTATCTTTGGAATAATCATACAAACAAGTGGTATCGCACTCGTGACAAAAGCGACTCGAATATATCAATACATTTGATAAGTTACAATTTAAATATTAAATGAATAGTTGATTACTTGATTTTTTCTCAAAATATCGAACAAAGTACTCTGTTACTCCAAGAATATTGGTTTGCCCGAAAGGTACAATCCAATGTTTCTGAAGTGCCAGTGTTTATAGGAGACCTTTGCATGAAAAATCTAACGAATAAAAAAGGCTTGAATTCCCCCTATTTAGTCTAAAAAATCAGCCAATAGCTCGGCTATTACCTTCATTTTTAGACTAAATAGAGAAAATTACGCTCTTTTTTCTCTCGTCATCCTTTCATGCAAAGGTCTCTATAGGAAACTTTTTTTGAGTTTGAATTTTTTATTCGAAGGCTCTATTTTTCCAATAACAGGTATTTCTGGAGCAATTCCAAAAAGTATTGAGCTGCTTTTTGATAGTCTCATAATTGGCTTGGCAGTTTCTTCAGCCCACTTTTTTGCGTGTTGTCCTAGCCAAATATTTCTTGTTCGAGAGGATTTATCCTCTTTACCTTCTGTCCATGTGCTAATACGACTGTAGTAATTCTTCTTAATCCAATTGCGTAACTGTCGATATGCATTATTGGCTCGCGTTTGATCTTTTAGCCCATCATTTATGCCACCTGAGTTAATAGCAATACTTCCCATGAGCAAGGTATCACCATTTAGAACAGAAGGGGTGAAAATTACCTCACAATCACCAATAATAAAATGGCTATCGTTCTCAATTCTATCAATGTGATTTTCTGCAAATGCTAGAAATTCTGAGGTGTCATCATCCAACATAAAAAATTGTAGTTCTGCTTTCATTGCCTAATCGTCATTTTGTTTTAGGAGTTTTCCATTCTTGGACAAGCTTTTAGCTGACCTGAATCCGTATTTTCACTGTGTTGTAGTAAAGTTACTGTTTGCAGATTGTAACCTGCAACCCCATAGTTTTTCGAGCTTCCCTTAAATAAATGAGACCTTTGTACGAAAGATATAACGAATAATAAAGGCTTAATTCCCCTTATTTTGCCTAAAAACTTAGCCAACAACTCGGCTATTGCCTTCATTATTGGGTAAATAGGGGAAATCACGCTTTTTTTTCTTTCCTTATCCTTTCATGCAAAAATCTCATAAATAAAGTATATTCCTCCAATGCCTGAATCTAGCAACAACACACATCGAACGACGGTGCAATTTCACACGGTGACTGCTAATGAGAGTGGTCAACGCATTGATAATTTTTTAATGAAAAAATTAAAGTCGGTGCCAAAGAGTTTGGTATATCGTATTTTACGAAAAGGCGAGGTGAGAATTGATAAAAAGCGAGCTAAGCCGAATGTTAAAATACAAGAGGGTAATATAGTTCGTATTCCCCCTGTTACCTTGGCTGATAAAAAACAGCAAGAGAAAGCTCCAGATCGTTTATTAAATGAAATTGAACAGGCTATCTTGGATGAAGATGATGATATTATTTTTATCAATAAGCCTTCTGGTTTGCCAGTGCATGGTGGCAGTGGTATTCGCTTTGGTTTAATTGAAACATTCCGTCAGTTACGCCCTAATATGGATTATGTCGAGTTAGTACATCGCCTAGATAAAGAAACCAGCGGCATTGTTATGTTGGCGAAAAATCGTCAAACACTGAATCAATTACATGATTTATTACGAGGTGGCAATGGAGTTGAGCGAATTGAGAAATATTATCAAACTTTAGTGCTAAGCTGTTGGAATGAGGGGAAAAAGTACGTTAGTTTAGATTTAGAAAAACAACAGGGTAAGTGGAAAAAAGTACAGGTACAAAAAGGTGGAAAAATATCAGAAAGTATTTTTGATCTTGCACGTTGCTACCAGAATGAAAGCTTGCTCGAAGTGCAAATTTTAACAGGGCGTATGCATCAAATAAGAACCCAACTGGCTTATCTTGGTTATCCTATATTGGGTGATGATCGATATGGTGACTATAAGGCGAACCGTCATTATAAAAAGTTAGGCTTAAAACGTCTGTTTCTGCATTCTTCACGCATTAAATTTCAATTGCCTGCGTCAGGTAAGTATTACAATCTATCGGCTGATTTACCCAAGGAGCTGGTTTCGGTGCTAGAAAAATTAGAGAAAAACATATGAATGATAAATATAAGCTATTGATTTTTGACTGGGATGGCACATTAATGGACTCAGAAGCTACGATAGTAAGTTGCATGCAGCAAGCTATCGAGCAAGAAAATATGGAATTTCGATCATATGAAGAAATTCAGAATATTATTGGTTTGGGCTTAGAAGAGGCTATCCAAAGTTTATTTCCTGATGTTGATGAATTTATGGTCAATACTTTGGTTAATAGCTACCGTGCATACTTTTTTTCTGATGATGCACCACAAAGTCAGCTATTTTCGGGGGCTAAGGAAACCATTGAGTTATTAAGTGATGCAGGTTTTATGTTGGCCATTGCGACGGGAAAATCTCGTCGCGGCTTGAATAAAGAGCTTTCTACTTCGGGTTTAGAAGAATATTTTCACATTACACGCACAGCAGAAGAAACCTTTTCTAAGCCACACCCTATGATGTTAGATGAGATTATCGTTGATTATAATGTAGAAGTTGAGAATGCGTTAATGATTGGTGATAGCGAATATGATTTACAAATGGCAAATAATTTTGCAATGGATTCGGTTGCTGTGACGTGTGGTGTTCATGATAGGGATCGGTTGCTTGAACAAAATCCAGTGGGATTACTTAATTCCATTGTAGAGTTGCCAGAATGGCTGCGTGATGAATATTAAGACTGAGAGATAACGGATAAAATTAGAAATGAATGATCAAAATAATGATGCAGTAAATGCTTTAAAAGAAATTGCTTTAGAGGGCTTAAAAGAACAGAAAAGAGCAAGGCGATGGGGAATATTTTTTAAATTGGCAATACTGGCTTATGTAATTGTTATTGTTGTAGCGATGTTGGGGGGGATTAAGGGAGGAAAAGGCGCAATCACAGCTGATAAAATTACAGCAGTTGTAGATATTAACGGTGTCATCATGGATGGTGGTGATGTTAGTGCAGATACGGTGATCCCAAGTTTACAAGAAGCCTTTGAAGATGAACGAACCAAAGGCGTTATTTTGCGTGTTAATAGCCCAGGTGGTAGCCCTGTTCAATCAGGATATATCAATGATGAAATTTTTCGTTTAAAAGAAAAATATAAAGATATTCCTGTTTATGCGGTGGTATCTGATATTTGTGCTTCTGGTGGTTATTATATTGCCGTTGCTGCTGATGATATTTATGTCGATAAATCCAGTATTGTCGGTTCAATTGGTGTTCGAATGGATGCATTTGGTTTTCAAGAAGCAATGAAAAAGGTTGGTGTTGAGCGTCGCTTAATCACAGCGGGTGAGCATAAAGGTATCCTTGATCCTTTTTCCCCTCTTAAAGAAGATGAAGTGAAGCATTTAGAGAAAATGTTGGCACGTACTCATACACAATTTAAGAATGTTGTTAAAAAAGGGCGGGGTGATCGTTTATCAGATAATCCTGACCTTTTTACAGGCTTATTTTGGACAGGGGAAGATGCAATCAAGCTTGGTCTAGCAGATAAGTTGGGTAGTGATGCTTACGTTGCACGAGAAGTTATTGGCGCAGAAGATATGGTTGATTTTACGGCAAAGAAAGATGTTTTTGAAAAATTAGCAGAGAAAATCAGCACTTCTGTGAGTGCAGCGATTTCATCAGCTCTAGTAAAAGCGAGTGCAGGAAATCCAAACATGTACTAGTCTTTTTGCACATTAGTTATGATAATCCAAGATGATTAAATTTTATTGGGATGTTTAAAGGAACGATATATGTTTAAACGATTAAGAAATTTAGCAATTGCTCTATTCCTTTCTGGAACAATGGTTGGTTGTGCGACAACAAGTGGGCCTACGAGCGGTTTTGTCGCGGGTAAGATTCCAGTTGCAACGGCTCCATCACAAGCCAGTATTGCAGAGACTCAGCGTGTTATTCGACAGGAGTTAGGACGTAAGCAAGGAATGGCTTTGTCGACATCGGGGCCAGATTATCAACGTGTTAACAATCTAGTACATAGACTCTCCAGAGCGGCAGGTTTGGGGAATTTTAGTTATCCAGTCATGATTGCTGATGCAGGGAAAAAAGTAAATGCAATGGCAGTTAATGGCAGTGTTATTGTGGTTTACAAAGAATTACTCAGACGTGTTCCTAATGACTCTGAATTAGCAGCAGTTGTTGGTCATGAAGTTGCCCACATTATAAATAAACATCACGCAGATAACACAGTACAGAAGCGTGCTGTTATTGTTGGCGTTGGTGCTGCGATACTTGGCGGGCTTGCAGGTGCTCGTTGGGGTTCTGATGCAGGTGATTTAGCTCAAAAGGCTGCAGGGACAGTAGGGCAAGGGTTCTATGTTAACTCCTATAGCCGTGAAATGGAATATGAGGCAGATCACACGGGGATGATGCTTATGGCGAAAGCGGGATATAACCCTCAAGGTGCAATTTCATTCTGGAGTAATGCCAACAGAATTTTTGGGGGAACCGGTGGTGGCAGTGAGTTTCTTAGCTCGCACCCCTCAGAAGGTCATCGTCTAAGCCGCTTAAGAGAAGCTTTACCTCAGGCACAGCGATATTATCGACGTTAGTGATTAGGACTTTTAGTCCTGAAGCAAGCTATGCACTTGCGGTGCATGTGGTTGAGTATTCTATCATCTTGCACCTTGCTTATTGGTAGGTGAGCTTAGCGATCGGTGTACTAGCATCACCTGTTAACAGAGTATCTCAAGCTGATTTTTTGGATGATCTTTTCAGGCGATAAACCACATGCATCTAATTGATCTTCACGTTCGGCATGGGGGATGTATTCGTCTGGTACACCTAAATTAATAATAGGTATATTGATGCCAATATCATGATAATACTCGTTAACCGCACTTCCTGCACCGCCCATAATGGCATTATCTTCTAAGGTGACGATTAAGGAGTGCTGTTTGGCGACTTCTTGTAGCATTGTGGTATCTATTGGTTTTACAAAGCGCATATTGATGAGTGTTGTATCTAGTTCATTTGCTACTTGTTTTGCTGTTGAGAGTAAGGAGCCGAATAATAGAATCGCAATGCCTGTTTTATCTTGCTTGCTACTTTGTCTTAGAGAAATAGCTTTGCCAATTTCGATGGCTTCCATTGTGCTATCTGGCTCAATTCCAATGCCTTTTCCACGGGGATAGCGAACGGCAACGGGGGTGTCTTGCATAAAAGCGGTGTATAGCATCTGCCGACATTCATTTTCATCCGCTGGTGTCATTAAGGTCATATTTGGCAAGCAACGTAAAAAGCTAATGTCATAATTGCCAGAATGTGTTGCTCCATCAGGCCCAACTAAGCCGGCACGGTCAATGGCAAAAACAACGGGGAGGTTTTGGATTGCGACATCGTGCAATAATTGATCATAAGCGCGTTGTAGAAAGCTTGAGTAGATGGCAACAACGGGTTTTAAGCCATTACATGCCATGCCTGCGGCTAAGGTTACCGCGTGTTGCTCTGCAATGGCGACATCATAATAGCGATCGGGAAAACGCTCGGAAAACTCGACTAAACCAGAACCTTCACGCATAGCAGGAGTGATACCAATTAAGCGTTCATCTTGTTCTGCCATATCACATAGCCATTGACCAAATACTTGTGTATAAGTTGGTGTTGATGGGCTAGTGGATTTGATGATGCCTGTTTTTAAGTTAAAACTTGGTACACCATGATAGCTGCATGGGTCGGCTTCTGCGGGTGAATAACCTTTGCCTTTTTTGGTAACGACATGAAGAATGCGGGGTCCTTTAATCTCCTTTATATTTTTTAGGATAGTAACTAGTTCATCGACATTATGTCCGTCAATGGGGCCATAATATTTAAACCCCATTTCTTCAAATAATGTACCCGGTAACACCATGCCCTTCATGTGTTCTTCCGTCAACTTGGCTAATCGAGCCAAAGAGGGAAGCGGTGATAACATTTTTTTGCTACTTTCGCGAAAGGTAGAGTAAAAACGCCCTGAAAGCAGTTGGGTTAAGTATTTTCGCAAGCCGCCAACATTAGGCGAAATCGACATATCGTTATCGTTCAATATCACTAGCAAATCTGCTTCGACATCGCCCGCATGGTTCAAAGCCTCGTATGCCATACCTGCTGTCATTGCACCATCGCCAATAATGGCAATGGCTTGCTTATCTTCATTTTTTTGTTTTGCTGCAAGTGCCATACCTAATGCGGCACTAATCGATGTGCTGGAGTGACCAACACCAAAGCTATCATATTCACTTTCTGAGCGTTTAGGAAAGCCAGAAAGCCCTCCTTTTTGACGGATAGTGTGAAGCTGATCTTTCCGTCCTGTTAGTACTTTATGTGCATAGGCTTGATGACCTACATCCCAAACTAAGTCATCATCAGGGGTGTTGAATACATAATGCAAGGCAATTGTCAGTTCGACAACACCTAAGCTAGCAGAAAAATGGCCGCCTGATGTAGAGATAGATTCAAGCAAAAACTGTCGCAGTTGATGAGATAAGTCCGGCAAGTCTTGTAGCGAGCATTTTCGTAAATCATCTGGGGTGTGAATGGAATCGAGCAATGTAATGTTCCAATAACGCGATAGGGAAGGGCAGGATAGTGCTATTTTGAACGCTTGACAATAAACTCGGCAAGTTCTTGTAACGATTGCACAGAATTTCCAAAAGTTTCTAAGCTGGAAATAGCTTCATCATACAATGTAACTAATTTTTTCTTCGATGCTTCTAAGCCAATAATTGAAGGGTAGGTTGGTTTATTGGCAGCAATATCCGAGCCTTGCATCTTTCCAAGTGTTTCGGTATCGCTTTCAATATCTAAAATATCATCCTGTACTTGAAATGCTAAGCCGATACAATCAGCAAAGTGTTCTAGTTGTTTAATTTGCTCAGGTGTCACTTGAGATGAGCAATAGGCAGGCATCAATACACTGGCACGAATTAATGCTCCAGTTTTACAGCGATGCATATTTTCTAACTCTGATAGGCTTAGTGTTTTATCAACTGAGTCAAGATCAATGGCTTGTCCGCCGACCATTCCAGCAATCCCTGCGGCTTGAGAAAGCTCATGGATTAATGTTAAGCGGGTCTCGGCTGATACATCAAACAAGGGGGATGTTGCCAGTAAATTAAACGCCATCGCTTGTAGAGCATCGCCCGCTAGGATTGCTGTCGCTTCATCAAAGGCCTTGTGATTGCTGGGTTTTCCGCGTCGTAAGTCATCATCATCCATTGCAGGTAGGTCATCATGAATGAGGGAATAAACATGGATGAGTTCGATGGCAACGGCGGGGATATCCAGCAATTCTTGAGCAACACCAACGGCTTCACCTGCTGCATAAACTAACAGAGGGCGAATGCGTTTACCCCCGTCTAGTGCTGAATAACAAATGGCTTCATGAAGTCTTTTTGGGGTGTTTGTACGATAAGAAAGCTGTTGCTCTAAAACTGATTCAAATCGTAGTTGTTGTGCTTGCATTTTTTCTTGAGTCATTTTTTTGCCTGATTGAATGGGCTTTCTGTGCCATCAGTACTTAAT
>JALVRY010000409.1 GCA_027024625.1 Thiotrichaceae bacterium | reverse complement strand
AGAAATCCAAAGCGGAAAATTAAAACCCAGCGTGGGAGAAATAGCCGACAGAATCCACAAAGATCAGCTAACGAATATCACCTATCCGCAGTGCAAAAAAGTAGCGGTGCAAGTCGTGAAAAGATTAAAAGCTGAGGGTATAGATTTATACCCTATGGAAAAAACTGTTAACCGCCCTTCTGAGGGTAAAAAAACAGGTGGTGACACCGTAGCAGAAAACCGCCCTTCTGACCGTAGCGACACGGTAGTAAACCACCGTAGCGACACGGTCAAAACGGTAGCTAAAAAAGACACGGTTCAGCCCTTAGATTTTGGTGCATTAGAAGAGGCAAGTTTTGATAAATTATATGCACATATTTCAACTCAAGTTATCCAGAAAAAACTAAAACCATCTGTGAGAGATTTAACCGCAGAAACACATAAATTTATCAAAGAGGATAGTCAACTTAAAAGCACATCTGTTTCACTTCCTGATTGTCGATACCTAGCAAACCAAGTCCGTGACAAAATGCTAATGGAGCAGGTGATTATAGAAAACCCAAATTATAAAAACGGGCTTCCTAAATATCTGGTGGTGTAACAGCATGAAGAAATTATTTATCTTTATCGAGACATGGATAATCAGCTTCTTAATTGCCATCGCCTCATTGATGCTAGTCGATGGTTTATTTTTCAGATAAGGGAAGAGGGGAGTATCAGCAATGAATGAATTTATATTATTGTTGTTGATGCTTCCTGCAAGCATCGCAGTGATCAGTATTTATTTTATGCTTCATCAAATATTCTGGCACTGGTTGGAGCAGGTGCTTGAATATTTTGGTTTCTGACATAAGAAAACTCTTATATCAGTTTCAGCCTATCAATTTGAACTAAGCCTTACTCGAAAGGGTAGGGCTGCATACTCTAAATACAGATTCTCATATTATTATAGTTTGATTATTTTCAATTGTTTACAAGTGACTTTGTTTAGAAATCTGCTAGATATAAAGAAACTTAGGCTAAGGAAAATACTAAACTAAGCAAGAAGTTAGTATTTCTTAGCCGTTGTTATAGCGGTGATCAAAACAAATTATTTGTTGGTATCTATGTTGGTATTAATGAATATGTAATACTGAAAATACATTATTAATCATATTGATATGGTGTTTTTTATTATCCCGTCGGGGCACCAATTCAAGATTCTATGTTATATCATATAACGCTACTATCCTTATAACTGCGTAACATCAGTTAGAAAGCTGCTAACTATGCTTTTCCCTGTAACTGTTCAACAACTGCTTCATTTTCCAGAGTGGAGGTGTCCTGAGTAATTTCTTCACCTTTTGCGATGGCTCTTAATAAACGACGCATAATCTTGCCAGAACGTGTTTTAGGTAGGCCATCGGCAAAGCGAATATCATCAGGTTTGGCGATTGGACCAATTTCTTTTGCGACCCAAGCTCGGAGTTCCTCAATCATTTTATCGGCTTTATCTCCAGTAGGGCGATCTCCTTTGCAAGTAATAAAGGCAACAATTGCTTCGCCTTTAACTTCATGAGGTTTGCCTACAACAGCGGCTTCTGTGACAGAAGGGTGAGCAACTAGTGCAGATTCTACTTCCATTGTACCAAGGCGGTGTCCTGATACGTTTAGTACATCATCAATACGTCCCATAATCCAGAAATAGCCATCTTCGTCGATATAAGCACTATCACCTGCGAGATAATATTTTCCATCGAACATTGGCCAGTAAGTTTCAGCGTAGCGAGAGTCGTCATTCCAAATGGTGCGTAACATTGAGGGGAATGGCTTTTTGATTACTAAGAAACCGCCTTCATTGGCATTTTCAATAGAATTTCCTTCTTTGTCGACAACATCGGCAATAATGCCAGGTAAGGCATGGGTGCATGAGCCTGGTTTAAGTGCTGTGATTCCCGGTAGTGGTGCAATCATGTGACCGCCTGTTTCTGTCTGCCACCATGTATCCATAATCGGACATTTTTCTTGTCCAATAACATTGTGATACCACATCCAAGCTTCGGGATTAATGGGTTCGCCTACTGTGCCGAGTAAACGTAGTTTGGATAGGTCATAGCTGTTGGGTACATCATCGCCAAAACGCATTAAAGCTCGAATGGCAGTTGGAGCGGTGTAGAAAATGCTGACCTGATGATCTTGGCAAATTTTCCAAAAACGTCCACTATCGGGAACTGTGGGTGCGCCTTCATAAATCAACTGAGTTGTACCCAAAGCTAATGGTCCATAAGCCACATAGGTATGCCCTGTAATCCAACCAATATCAGCGGTACACCAAAAGGTATCACTGGCTTTTTGATCAAACACCCATTTATTAGTAATTATGGCTTGTAATAAGTAACCTGCACTAGAATGTTGGATTCCCTTAGGCTTACCCGTTGAGCCAGAGGTGTATAGCAAAAATAAGGGGTGTTCTGCGTCGACCCATTCAGGTTCACATTCTGTGCTTTGACCATTTATGGCATCGTGCCACCAAATGTCACGACCTTCTTGCATATCGACACCATGATTAGTACGTTGCAATACGATCACTTTTTCAACACTAGGACAACCTGCATCCAAGGCAGCATCAACTGCTTTTTTTAATTCGACAGGCTTGCCGCCTCGATTGCCGCCATCGGCTGTAATGATAATTTTGGCTTCGGCATCATTAGCTCGATCTTTTAAAGCTTCGGCTGAAAAACCACCAAACACAACAGAATGAATAGCACCAATACGAGCACAGGCTTGCATTGCTACTACACCTTCCGCAACCATTGGTAGATAAATAATAACGCGGTCGCCTTTTCCAACACCTTGAGCCTTTAAGGCATTGGCAAACTGACTGACATCAGCTAGCAATTCTTTATAGCTAATTTTACGAATATCACCAGGTTCACCTTCAAAAATAATGGCAGTTTTGTCACCTTTATCTGCAATATGACGATCTAAGCAATTGTAAGAAACATTAAGCCTTCCATCGCTAAACCATTGGTAGTGTGGTGCTTTGCTATCATCAAGAATAGTCGTAAAGGGTGTTTGCCAGTCAATGTGTTCTTTGGCTAAATCCCCCCAGAAGCCTGTGTAATCTTCTTCTGCTTTTTGCTTCATTAGGGCAACATCAGTCGCCTTAATATTGGCTTGAGCGATAAACTCATCGCTAGGTTCAAAAATACGGGTTTCTTGTAATATGGACTGAATATTATTGTTGCTCATAATTTTTCCATTTGTCTGTGGATGGTATTTGAATTTTTGTCGTTTCTAAGTGACAGTACC
>JALVRY010000408.1 GCA_027024625.1 Thiotrichaceae bacterium | reverse complement strand
AGAAGTAGGACAGTAACTTGCCAACAGATGGCTTTTATAGTCATTATCATAACCGGTGATATAAAATACACCAGCCTGATTCACTTCGACTAAAAATGCTGTTTTACCACCACTTTTCACTGTTACTGTAATAATAAGCTCTACTTCATAGTTATCATTATCCAATGGGTTAACATTGGTATTTAATTGCAAATTAGTTTCTGGCTCCCACTCTTGTGCAAAGATTGCTGGTGAGTTCGGTGATTCAAAAGAAACATCTTTTGCGTAAATGCGTTGAATAATAAATTGTGCTTCTGCTTTAGCCTCTTCAGCCATGGTATTTACCCTTTTCTTATTTTGTCGTTATACGCCAACTATGTTATATCTTGAGCAGACTATCTAACTGACCCGCTCTATCGCAAGCTGCAAGGTCGTCATAGCCACCAACATGATAATCATCAATGAATATTTGTGGAACGGTATTTCTCCCACTTTTTTCTTCCATTTCATCCCAAAGTTTTTGATCTCCACCCACATTGATCGTTCTATACTCAACGCCCTTGCTTTTTAATAACATGTGGGCACGTAAGCAATAGGGACAAAACTTAGTGCAATACATTAGGATGTCTGGATTAGTCATCTTATTAATGCTTCTTGATTGGAAGATTAGCTGATTCCCAGCTCATAATACCACCCGCTAGATTACTCACATCTGAAAATCCCTCATTGGTGAGTTGTTTACAGGCGGAACCAGAACGATTACCACTACGGCAATAAACCAAAATTGGCTTATCTTTTAATTTGTTTAACTCGGAAATATGTGAGGAGAGTTGACCAAGTGGAATATGCTTTGCTCCATTGATAACACCCTCGGATAGTTCTTTATCCTCTCTGACATCAAGCAGAACAGTATCATCACGGTTAAGTAACTGTACCGCTTCATTTGTATTAACTGTCTTATATTTTCGAGTAAAACGATCAATTTCCATTTTAACAATAAGGAAAATAATCACTGCCAAGCCCGCAAAAAGCAAAGGATTATTTTGGGCGAAGGTAATATATTCGGCCATAATGTAGTAAGACTCTTAAAAGATAACGGTTGTATGAAAAATACCACGCCAACAAAGTAGCTTTATCATAGCTATTTACAATGTATGTTGCGTTGTAAGGGGTAATTTTACCGCTTGTTTAGTAGGATAACAATTATACACAAAAAGAATCACGAGCCTTGTGTATAAGACTCTTTCTCTTTCGACATTAACAGGAAGATAAAGTATTAATTAATGAGGTACACTACAGAATACTTCTTGCATCATTCCAATTAACTTTAGTGTACGCGTATCACCAACGCGATAAAAAACGCGATTTGCATCTTTACGTGAAGAAAGCACACCTTTATCACGCAAAATAGCTAAATGTTGAGAAATATTACTTTGAGACGTACCAACGTAGGAGACAATATCTTGCACACTAAATTCTTTATCTCCCAACACGCATAATATTTTTAAGCGCAGAGGGTGAGAGATTGCTTTTAGAGAGCGAGAAGCTCGTTCTACGTCTTCCTCTCTCGCAAGTAAATCCGTTACGAAGTTACAATCTTTGGGTGTGTCATTTTGTGGACTCATATTTAAAATACAGGCTCTTTAATTTAATTTGGTTTCTAATTACTCCTCAAGCTAGCAAATCGTTTAGGAAACACACTTAATCGAATGCTAATATTATTATGCTTGTAGAAAGTAATATACTTATACACTAAATTGCATCAACATTGCTAGCAATATGATGGCTAGCAACCTATTATTTACAGAAAAGAAGATAGTACATGCTCGATGATTTAAAGTAATCCACCCTGTTAAATCACGACCAAATTTCACTCAACTAAAGATTACCATAGAAAATATTGTGACAAAGCCCTTAACTCTCCATTTTTATATTTGCCTATTACTCATATTTCCAATGTACTCAGCAGCTGCTGACAAACAAGAACAGCGTGCTGTTAATCAAGAAATCAAAAAACTAACAAATCGCTTAGAAGACGAAAAAGAAGCCTCTAGCAAAGAATATTCCAAAATTAAAGAGATGGAACAGAAGTTAGGTGCTATTTCAAATAAACAGTATCAGACAGAAAAGAAAATAAAATCATTAACAAAAAAACTACAAGAGGCAGTTAAGAAGAAACAAGTATTGCAAACAGAGCTAGACCAGCAAAAAGAAGCGTTAGCACAGCAGTTACAAGCTTTATATTCTGCTGGCGAACAGTCCCACTTACGATTATTACTTCGCCAAGATGATCCTTCTGAAATTAGCCGAATGATGAAATATTTTGAATATCTCAATAAAAGCCGTGTGAAAAAAATCAAAAAAGCCCAAGGTACTTTTGAGAAACTCAAGAAGGTTGAAACAAGCATCCAACAAAAACAACTCAGTTTGCAAACACTAACTAATGAGCTTGATGCCCAAGAGAAAGATATAAAACGTCTGTTAGTAAAACGCTCAAGCAACTTAAAACGGCTGAGAGCTAGCATTTCTGGACAAGAAAAAAGATTAAAGCGCCTTCAAATTCAGGAAGAGAAATTACAAACCGTTGTTAATCAAGTGGCAGAAAAACCCTTTGTTGACAAGCCTGAAATTACAAAGTTAGAAAATAAGAAACAAATTGCAAAAGGAAAATTAGTTAAAACACACGTTGTCGCTAATAAGCCTATGACACAGCTTAAGGGAAAGTTGTCATGGCCTGTGACAGGTAACATTATAAAAGACTATGGGGCTAAACGAAATAGCCACCAAAAATGGAATGGCGTTGTTCTTGCTGCAGCTGGCGGCACAAAGGTAAGAGCCATCGCAAAGGGAGAAGTCGTTTTTGCTGATTGGATGGATGGCTATGGCTACCTCATTATCATTCAACACGACAAAAATTATCTGAGCTTATACGGCTATAATCGTTCTGTTTACAAAAAAGAGGGTGAACGAGTAAAAGCAAACGAAGTAATAGCTGCTGTCGGAAACTCAGGTGGCCAAAGCCAAAATGCCCTTTATTTTGAAATTAGAAAAGGTCGTCAACCTCAAAACCCCAGCCGATGGTGCACCAATAAAAAATAGTTTGCGCCATTGTATTAACCATTGCAAAAGTATTTACACACAAATACCGCTTTCGCGGCTTCGCCTAGACTACGAATTCGTACTAAGTTCTCTTAGTCGCGTAGCACGTCCATGCTTCTTCGACAATGAATGAATATCAAAAAAATATCCTTCGCAAATTTTGTTAAATTAATTATGCACTCCTACTTAAGGAATCTGAT